>CALHVP010000058.1 GCA_938038975.1 uncultured Maribacter sp.
ACGCTATATTCCGGATAAAAGACTGTTAATAACTTGAAGAAAAAGAGCAATTAAACTAAAGAAAAACATCAAATACTGCTGTTTTTTAGCTAAAAATGGGGTTCCTAACGACGCACTCCTTGTCTATTAATCCAACGTACATATTGCTCTTTATTTTGG
Organism: uncultured Maribacter sp.; assembly: GCA_938038975.1. Lineage (GTDB taxonomy): Bacteria > Bacteroidota > Bacteroidia > Flavobacteriales > Flavobacteriaceae > Maribacter. The sequence goes on from CALHVP010000058.1 coordinate 160, forward strand.
TTATGTTGACGAAGTGTCTTTGCAAATTTGTGATACCCAAAACGCTCTACATTAGCTACAAAATAATAATACCCATGTGTTTCATAACCAAGTACAGCATCGATTGAAGAAATATCTGGCATTGTAATAGGTCCCGGTGGTAATCCTGGGTATTTATAGGTATTATATGGATTATCTAACTCTAAATCCTTATACAATACCCGCTTAATTACCACATCCCAATCGTTACGATGTTGCTTTACTGCATAAATCACTGTAGGATCTGCTTGCAACAACTTTGCGGTTTCATTCGTTTTCAATCGATTCATATACACGCCTGCTACTCGAGGTCGCTCATCTACCTTAGCGGTTTCTTTTTGAACAATCGCTGCCAATGCAACCACTTCTTGAGGGGTCAACCCTATTGCCTTCGCTTGTGCTGTACGTTTTGTATTCCAAAAACGCTGGTACTCCTTCCACATCCGATCTCTAAACTGTACCCCAGAGGTATTCCAAAAGAACTCATACTTATTAGGTACATACATACTTAACGCGGTGGCTAAAGAAAAATCATGTGCTTTAAAAAAAGTAGGGTCTTTAAACGCTGCCGCTATAGCAATACTATCTGCCTCAATTTGCTGTCCTACTCTACCTGCTAAGTCTTCTAACCGTTCTTGGTTATTAAAACTAACTTGTATTGGAGTGTTTTGACTTCGTAAGGTATTTACCAATTGGTTATTATTCATCCCCTTCTTCAATACATACTTCCCAGCCTTTATATTTCTAGTATACCCCTTACGCCTTGCTATTTTATCAAAACTATAAATATCCCTAACCAAGGGCCGTATGGTTTCGTTTAACTCGGTATACGATGATCCCGTAGGCACATATACTGTTGCGGTATCCGTGTCAAAATTGGTATTGGGTAAAAACAGAGCTTGATATACGTAATAAGCAAAAACACCTGCTCCTACCAATCCAATTAAAACAATTCCTAATACTATTTTTTTAATGTACATAAACTAATTGATATAATAATTCGTCTTTATAAGCACCTCCTACTAAATTCCAATCTTTCTTGACCCCTATTTTTTGAAACCCTTCTCCTTCAAATAATCGGATACTTGGCATATTATCTACCGTAATATTTGCATACAATTGATGTAGATGTAAATGTGCAAAGCTGTATCGCACCAAAAGAGTTAAGGCTTCTGCTCCATATCCGCGTTTCCGATCTTCTTCCCCAACAATCAAAATGCCTATCCCTGCTCTATGATGTGCCGGGTTGTACTCAAATAAATCAATTAGACCTATAGAAGTATCAGTATCCCGGGTACAAATCACCAGTCGCAATTGCTTGGCTTCATAAATATCTTGATGTGCATTTTCCAAATACTGTCGAATCAAAAATCTGGAATACGGTGTTTGCGTAGTACTCATCTCCCACAAGGCTTCATCATTCTCAATACGATATATAAAATCTAAGTCCTCGGGTTCCAAGGCTCTTAGATAAATAGTATCGCCTTGAAGTGTTAACATGAGATTTGACCTTTAAACACTTGTTCTGCTGGACCTATTAAATACACCTTTTCGTATCCTTTTGCTGTATTTTGAAACGTTACCTTCAATTCTCCTCCTAACGTTTCTATCGCAATTTCCTCATGAGGAGTTTGTTTGGTGTGATGCATAGATAATGCAACAGCTGTTACTCCTGTACCACATGACAAGGTTTCATCTTCAACCCCGCGCTCATAGGTACGCACTCCAAACCGTTGATCATTAATTTTCTCCACAAAATTCACATTGCTACCAGCCTCATAATAAGGCGCTCCATTTCGTATTTTTTTTCCTGCTGCATACACATCATAATTTGGCAAATCTTCTACCACAGTTACATGATGCGGAGAACCGGTATCTAAAAACAAATAAGACTCATGATCCTCTATCGTTGTAATATCTTGCATTTGCAAATGCACCAACCCATTTTTAATTTCAGCATGATGTTTTCCATCGATTGCTGTAAAAGTTGCGCTGTTCTCAATTACTCCTAAAAAAGCAGCAAAAGCAACTAGACATCGTCCTCCATTTCCACACATTGAACTTTCATTACCATCAGCATTGTAATACACCATAGTAAAATCATCCTCTTCATGAGTAGGCAATTCCAACAACATCAATCCATCTGCGCCTATGCCAAATTTTCGGTCACATAAGGTTGCAAACAGTTTGGTATTATTTTTGGAGAGTACCGATTGTCGATTATCGATAATAACAAAATCATTACCTGTACCCTGATATTTATAAAAAGTGATATCCATTACTATAACATATATAAAGCACAAATATAAGAAGAATGCACATAAATAAATGCTGTTAATGAAGTGTTAAAAAATTAAAAAAACAGCTACAATTTGTAATTTTAACGACAGATCACAGTCTATTATATTAAATGAATTTTGAAATCCATAAAACAGTGTATATCATACTGATCTTAAAACGCTAAAAAAATCAAAAAACAACTTGCTTCATTGCAGGTTCTTAATACCATAAAAACACAACATGAAACAATTTTTCAGCTTAATATTCGTAGCCATTTTAGCAGGAGTGGCAACTTTAGGAATGTATATCTGGTTCATGCAGCCGAATACTCTAGACACCACTACTGCTACAACTTTTACCCCAACTCCAACTGCGCACAAAGTTTCCAATACAACGACTACTTTTTCGAATGTAGATTTTACTGTTGCGGCAGAAAAAACAGTAAATGCCGTAGTGCACGTAAAGCAATATGGAATATCAAGAAACCCAAGAAATTTCATGGAGTTATTACGAAATGGAGGCACACAAGAAAAAAGAATTCAAGGTACAGGCTCTGGAGTTATCATTACTGAAGATGGGTATATTGTAACCAACAACCATGTAATTGATGGTGCTTCGGAACTAGAAGTTACCTTAAACAATAACAAATCATATAAAGCAAAAGTTATTGGCACTGCTCCAACATACGACATTGCAGTACTTAAAATTGACACCGACGAAGAACTAGCGTATATCCCTTTTGGAGATTCTAATACTTCTAAAATTGGAGAATGGGTATTGGCTGTTGGGAATCCTTTTAACCTTACTTCTACAGTTACAGCTGGGATTATTAGTGCCAAATCTAGAGATCTTAATGAATATGATGATAATATTCAATCCTTTATACAAACTGATGCTGCAATAAACCCTGGAAATAGTGGTGGTGCTTTGGTCAATACTCAAGGAGAACTTATTGGGATCAATACCGCAATCACTTCACAAACCGGAAGTTATGTTGGGTATGCTTTTGCTGTACCCTCTAATAATGCTCGAAAAATTGTGGAAGACATCTTAGAGTTTGGAGATGTTCAACGTGGGATATTAGGAATTCGAGGAGGCACAGTAACTCCAAAAGCTAGAAAAGAATATGACATCACGGATACGCAAGGTGTAGTTGTTGCGCATGTAGATGACAACAGTGGCGCTAAAAAAGGGGGACTTAAAGAAGGGGATCTAATTAAAGCTATTGATGATGTGCCGATCAAAAAATTCTCCGATTTAACAGGATATGTAGGTAGTAAAAGCCCTAATGATGTTATTATGGTACTTGTGAGTAGACGGGGTAAAGAATTATCACTCCCTGTAACCCTTACCAAATATGAAATTCAGAGCTATAGCATTAAAGAAATTGGTGTTGAAGTTGCAAACCCTACTAAAGAGTATTTAAAACAATTCAAGTTAGATCATGGTGTAGTCATTAACAAAGCACTAAACCCTAAAATGCAACGCTACCAATTAAAAGGTATTATAGTTTCTGAAATCGATAATAAAAAGGTAAAGACTGTTGCAGAAGTTAAACAGTTAATCGATAATAAAGACCCTGGCGAAGACATCATTATTAGTCTGGTATATCCTAATGGAGAAAAAAGAGAGTTTGTATTTCAGAATTAGGTATTCTAACCGATGAAGTGGTCTAAAAAGGATGAAACACCTTTGTTGTATCAGACTGAGCTTATCAAAGACGATTTAAAAATCCTATGCTTAAAAACTTCGACAAGTTCAGCCTGATCAACCTGCTTTTTTCTAGACAGGTTCTTGCTTCTCAAAAAGACCTGAAATTCTCCTTACAGATGAAGAATTATACCCTAAAAAACAAGGGTGCTATAAAAAAACTATAAATCAACAATAGAGATCCCTTGTATACCCCCAACACTGTTCTGATTCTGTTTTATGAAGTTGTGTTAGAAATTTCTTTCTAATTATTTACAATATTGTATATTTATCGCCGTTACAATACAAATTAAAAAACTACCAATCACACAATGAAATCCATACAACACCTAATCGTTATTATAGCATTCTCTTTATTTTCTTCAGCAGTATTTGCACAAGAAAAAGAAGGAATGACTGCTGCTCAAGCCTTGAATCAAGAAAAAATTGAAAAGCAATTTGATGTTGTGATTAAAAAATCTGGGAAATTTCAGGAGTATAAAGTAGTGAAGCGCATTTGGATAGATAAATTAAAAAGAAATACGATTGATACCATTAAAACATTAGAATCCAAACTTACAGCAGCGGATTTAAAAATTAAAGAGCAGCAAACTACAATCACTGGTTTAGAAGAGACATTAGGTAATACAAATCAAAGTTTATCTTCTATAACTGAAGAAAAAGATAATATGGTATTCCTTGGTATGAGCTTAACCAAAGGAAATTATAAAATAATGATGTGGGGTATTGTTGCCGGATTATTACTACTATTGGCTTTCTTTATTTTTAGATTTAAAAATAGCAATACAATAACTATACAAGCGAATAAGGCATTAGCGGAAACTGAAAAAGAGTTTGAAGAACACCGAACAAGAGCCTTAGAAAGAGAACAGAAAGTAATGCGTAAATTACAAGACGAAATTAATAAACAAAGAAAAACGAGCACTACTAAGTAATTATTCAAAAGCTTTTATAGCTTTGATAAAACAACCTTACACCAATAGACCTCACTAGTTTTGAAAACTAGTGAGGTCTATTGGTATTATAATAAGAAAAACATTTATACCTCAATCCATAAATTATAGTTGAATGCGTGTAGACATTATTACCGTAGTTCCCGAACTTTTAAGAAGTCCTTTTGAAGCTTCTATTATGAAACGTTCAATTGACAAGGGACTTGTAGAAGTACATTTTCACAACCTTAGAGATTATGTGACTGATAATTACAAACAAATTGATGATTACCAATTTGGTGGTGGTGCAGGAATGGTAATGATGATTGAACCTATTGACAAATGCATCACAGCCTTAAAAGCAGCGCGAAATTATGATGAAATAATTTATATGACTCCGGATGGAGAAACACTTCATCAAGGCATGGCTAATCATTTATCGCTAAAAGGCAATCTTATTATTTTGTGTGGACACTATAAAGGTGTAGATCAACGAGTACGAGACCATTTTATCACTAAAGAAATCTCTATAGGTGATTATGTATTATCTGGAGGAGAGCTTGGTGCTCTTATTTTATGTGATGCTATATTTAGATTAATTCCTGGAGTTTTAGGAAATGAGACTTCTGCACTTACAGATTCTTTTCAAGATAACCTTTTAGCACCTCCTATATACACAAGACCATCAGCATATAAAGGATGGGAAGTTCCCGAAGTATTAACCTCTGGCAATTTTCCAAAGATAGAAGCTTGGAGAGAAGAACAAGCCTACTTGCGTACCAAAGAACGTAGACCCGACTTATTGGAGGATTAAAACTGCCTTACTTTCCGCAAGAACCAAAAC
>CALHVP010000059.1 GCA_938038975.1 uncultured Maribacter sp.
TAAGCAATGCCAGCACTAGCTATGGTACCAAAAATTCCTATAAACCATTCCTTAGACAAGATTAGGAATACTCCAGAAATGGCTCCTATCACACCTATTGTTAATGCAACTTTCGATGCATTTTTCTTATTCTTATCCATATAGAAAGTTTCTAATTAAACAATAATACTATCTAACTACTAGTAGGCTTTCTGTAGGTATGAAAAGGCTGTTTCAGCAATCCCTTGATACTGGAGTTTTCTTTTTCATCCGGAAAAGTATCTACTCCATACACAATCTTGTCTCGATCAAACTCCATGTACGTACCAAACAAACGATCCCAGATAGAAAAAATATTACCATAATTGGAATCGGTATAGGGTAGCTTATAATGATGATGCACCTTATGCATATCTGGAGAAATAATAAACCAACTAATTGCCTTATCTACTTTTGCTGGCAACTTAATATTCGCATGATTAAATTGAGAAAGCACAACAGAAAGACTTTGATACAACATAATAATACCTACAGGAGCACCCACTATAAAAACTCCAATTAATGTAAACATATAACGAATAACACTTTCTAAAGGGTGATGCCTATTTGCTGTTGTCGTATCTACGTTATGATCTGAATGGTGCACCAAGTGTACCATCCACAGCGGTTTAACTTTATGTTCTACCAGATGTGCGGTGTAAGCACCTATTAGATCCAAAAGCATTACTCCAAGAACTACATAAAGCCACAAAGGCATTTCTGGCAACCAATTAATAATTCCAAAATTATTAGCAACGGTCCAATCGGATGTTTTTAATAGTAAAAATGCTAAAGGAAAATTTACAATGATAGTTGTTAGCGTAAAAAAAAGATTGGGCAATGCATGGCGCCATTTTTTATATCTAACACTAAATAGCGGCACGATACCCTCTAAAATCCAAAAAAAAGTAATGCCTCCTACTAGAATGAAAGTACGGTGTAATGGAGGTATACTTTCAAAATATGCTAATAACTGTTCCATGCTTTAAATATAAGAATTAAGTTCTAGGCTCTGGTTTCTACATCAATAGAAAGTATAGAATTTTCAAAAATCAGTATTATTTTTAAGTCCTAATACGTTTTTTCATTTCTTCTACAATATTGAATGCCGCTGGGCAAATAGCAACGTTCTTTAAAGTTAAATTACTAATCTGTTGGAATTTTTTGCGATTGGTATGTGGGAATTCACGACAAGCCTTTGGCCTTACCTCGTAGATTGAACAATAATTGTCTGTGCCCAGGAAAGTACAAGGCACTTCCTGTAAAACATAATCATTCTCATCATCCAACTTCAGATACGTATCAATAAATTTTTGTGGCTTAAGTCTAAAATGCTTTGCAATACGCTCAATATCTGCATTAGTAAATAAAGGTCCTGTAGTCTTGCAGCAATTTGCACAATCAAGACAATCCGTTCTTTCAAATTCCTCCTCGTGTAGTTCAGCCATTAAATAATCTAAATTTTTAGGTGGCTTTTTCTTTAGCTTCCCAAAAAACTTCTTGTTTTCGGCGTGCTTTTCCTTTGCTTTAAAAGGCAATTCGGTTATTATCTTTTCCATCGCATAAAAGTTTCGACTCAAAACTAGGGAAGTCAATCTAAAAAAAGGATTTTTGTATAGAAAAACAATCACATTGAAAAAAGATATACTAGGAACTGCTTTACTAGATTTTCACAATGGCAATTATACTGAGGACATCGTCACCTATTCTTCCTTAGACGAAGAAGATACATTACCCCTACCTTATCTTTTTAGAAATCATGACCAAATGCCTGCATTGGAACAAAAAGCGATAGCCCTATGCCAGGGAACTGTTTTAGACATTGGCTGCGGAGCGGGAAATCATAGTTTATATTTACAAAATCAAGGGTTCAAAGTTACTGCTTTGGATCAATCACCCGGTGCAATAACAGTTTGCAAGGCCCGTGGTATTACAACTTACCAACAAGGAGATATATTAGCTATTGAATTGGGTTCTTTTGACACATTACTGCTTCTTATGAACGGTATTGGTATAGCTGGTGAATTGAAAAATATAGATGTATTTTTAAAAAGGCTAAAATCATTATTGAATACAGGTGGTCAAATACTTTTAGATTCTAGTGATATTATTTATATGTTTGAAACAGACGAAGATGGTGGACACTGGATTCCTGACAATACAGCGTATTATGGCGAAGTGCGTTATACCATGGCTTATAAAAACCTAAAAAGTGATGAATTTCCATGGCTATACTTGGATTTTAATACCTTGCAACGAGCTGCAGATTTTAATGGACTTTTATGTGAACTAGCTTTTGAAGGCGAGCATTTTGATTATTTAGCAAGATTAACCCTTAAAAGGTAATAGGAGGCACGTTTTTTGCGTTGTAACTTTATAAAAATTGATTATGAAAAATTACCACCGTTTTTTAGCTTTTATACTCTTTATCTCTATTTTATCTTGCTCTAAAAGCAATACAAAGGAAGAAACAGAAGAAAAAGAAATTGACAAAACGGCTAATCTTCAATCCACTGGTGATTCTGCAAACGATATTCTTTCCAACGCAAATTTTGATAAGATTCTTATTGAAATAGGACATGTATCTGGTTTTAAGCCAACTACTCCCACTATTACGCAGTTCACTGATTTTCTTAGGCAACACACCTTTAAACAAGACATAGAGGTACAATATCTAGAACTAGATTCTCCTGATGAAGAAGACCTAACCTTGCAGCAAATTGCTGACCTGGAAACCGAAAACAGAACGGCCTATAATGATGGTAAAACAGTAGCTATTTATATCTATTTTGCCGATGCACCCTCTGATGGGGATGAATTATCTGAAGGTTTAGTAACCTTAGGCGCAGTATACAGAAATACCTCTATGGTTATTTATGAAGAAACTGTAAGAAGGTTGGCCTCGCAAAGCACAGCTATTTCTGTTGCAGATGTGGAATCTGCTACATTAAATCACGAATTTGGACATTTATTCGGTTTAGTTAATCTTGGCTCAACACCTGTAAACAATCACGAAGACGCAGAAGCTTTAAACCATTGTAATATAGAAGGGTGTTTAATGCGTGCAGAACTTCAATTTGGAGGCAGCTCAGGAAAAAGCAGCACCGCTAAAACAGAAATAAAATCTGCATGTAATTTAACAGGGAATACAATCTTACGCTTATTACAATCTAAAACAGCAAAGAGCAACACAGTAGCGCTAGATGCTGAGTGTATATTGGACCTGCAAGCAAACGGAGGAAGATAAGACTAGCAAGATATCTGTTAAGGTATATTTAAATACTTATGCGTCTGCAAGGACACTTTCCATTTGGGATTTTTCATCACATAATCTACGATTAAAGGAGTTACTTTGTCGCGAACACTCCATTCTGGCTGTAGATATAAAATACAATCAGTATTCGTTTTTTCCGCTTGCTCCTCGGCAAAAATAAAATCGTGTTTATTATATACAATTACCTTAAGCTCATGAGCTTCGTCATAAATTCGACCTTCAGGTAATTTGTTCTTTTTAGGTGAAAGACAAATCCAATCCCAATCTCCCGTTAATGTGTAAGCACCGGAAGTTTCTATATGTGTTTTGAGATTTTTTGCCTTTAATGCCGCTGTAAGAGGTGCCATATCCCAAGTTAGTGGCTCACCACCAGTAACTACTATAGTATCCGAATATTTAGCAGCGTTAGCTACTATGACATCAATATTGGTTGGAGGATGCGTATCTGCATTCCAACTTTCTTTAACATCACACCAATGACATCCTACATCGCATCCGCCTACACGAATAAAATATGCAGCGGTGCCTTTATGAAAACCTTCGCCTTGTATGGTATAAAATTCTTCCATTAAAGGAAGCATAACACCTTTATCTACCAAAGCAAGTATTTCTTGTTTTTTCATCGGGCAAAGATACATATTACTATTTCTAAAATTCAAGAACTATACACTGTCATTTCTAAGTAGATAGCATAAAAAACAACCGTAAAAAAAAATACTGTTAATTACATTTTAATAACACCCTACAAAATGTGCATCGCCATTCCCTAAAATCAGCTATTTTTATGCAAAATTGATAACATGGGTTCCAAAGAAGAGTTCTTCGCGCATATTCAGGAGGGATACACTACCAAAGGTGATTTTATAACAATGGGAGCAGCGATGCTAAACGAGGAGGCAGTGACCAATGCCTTAGTAAAAATACCTTTAAAAACACTTAACCGCCATGGACTAATTGCTGGTGCGACAGGAACTGGAAAAACGAAAACATTACAGGTACTGGCCGAAAATTTATCTGATAAAGGTATTCCTGTTTTATTAATGGATTTAAAAGGGGATTTAAGCGGATTAGCGCAGCCAAGCCCCGGACATGCAAAAATTGATGAACGTCATGCAAAAATTGGTATTCCGTTCGAAGCAAAGAACTTTCCCATAGAAATACTTTCACTCTCAGAACAAGACGGTGTAAAAATGAGGGCGACTGTGTCTGAATTTGGCCCCACGCTGCTCTCCCGTATTTTAGATCTAACGGAAACTCAAGAAGGTATTGTTGCTGTAGTATTTAAATACTGTGATGATAATAAATTACCCTTATTAGATTTAAAGGATTTTAAAAAAGTACTACAATACGCCACTGGTGGAGGTAAGGCAGAATTCACCAAGGATTATGGCCGTATTTCAACAAGTTCTACCGGCACTATACTGCGTAAAATAATAGAATTGGAACAACAGGGTGCTGATTTATTCTTTGGAGAAAAGTCCTTTGATGTGGATGATCTTACACGAATAGACAAAAACGGTAGAGGCTATATAAATATTCTAAGACTAACAGATATACAAGATAGACCAAAGTTATTTTCAACTTTTATGCTAAGCCTATTAGCGGAAATTTATGATAGTTTTCCGGAGCAAGGTGATAGTGATAGACCAGAATTAGTGCTTTTCATAGATGAGGCACACCTTATATTTAAGGAAGCATCTAAGGCATTGTTAGACCAAATAGAAAGTATTGTAAAGTTGATACGCTCCAAGGGAATTGGTCTATATTTTGTTACCCAAAACCCTGCAGATGTTCCCAATGAAGTGCTGGCGCAACTAGGTCTTAAAGTACAACATGCATTAAGAGCATTTACTGCAAGAGATAGAAAAGCTATAAAATTAACTGCGGAAAACTACCCTATTTCAGAATTTTATAATACCAAAGAAGTACTAACCTCTTTGGGGATTGGAGAAGCATTAATTTCTGCGTTAGATGAAAAAGGAAGACCTACTCCTCTAGCAGCTACTTTACTGCGAGCACCTATGAGCCGAATGGATATTCTTACCGATAAGGAACTCAAAGAAGTGATTGATAAATCTGATTTAGTAAAAAAATATGGAGACGTCATTGACCGCGAAAGTGCCTATGAAATCTTAAACAAGAAAATAGAAAAAGCAGAGGTTCTAGCAAAAAAAGAAAAGGAAGCCCCTAAAAAAACTGCAAGCACTAGAACAAGAACTAGTACACGGCAGAATCCAATAATTAAAGTACTTACTAGTGCTACCTTTATAAGGGGAGTTCTAGGGGTCCTTAAGAAAGTAATGCGTTAAATTATTTAATACCAATCAATGAAATCAATCAAATCAATCATTTTTATTTTTATTTGCCTTTTAGTCACACAATGTAAAGAAGAAGTGCATCCAGACTTTTTAATTTCTTCTCATCATATTGGCAAACTAGACAAAGAAAGTTTAGCTAGAGACCTAGAGCTTATATATACTCAAGACTCCTTGGTAATGGATACTGTGAAATTAAACTTTGGAAGCGGCGCGAGTAAAATTAAAATTTATGAAAAAGGCGGGCTGCACTTACTTACCCTAACTCCAAATTTAGATAGTATCCCTAGCGTACAAAACGTTCAAATAAACGACCCACGTTTTATTACAGCCAACGGAATTACTATTAATAGCACTTTTAAGGAGATAAAGGAGAAATACAAAATCAAAAAAATCATTACGTCAATTAATAATATTGTCATACTGCTTAAAGACAATGATATTTATTTCACTATTGATAAGGCTGAATTACCT
>CALHVP010000060.1 GCA_938038975.1 uncultured Maribacter sp.
CTGTGGGCCCTACTGGATTCGAACCAGTGACCCCCTGCTTGTAAGGCAGGTGCTCTGAACCAACTGAGCTAAGAGCCCCAAAAGGAGTGCAAATATATAATAGTTTTGTTTACTCCAAAAGAAAAATCAATAAAATTTACAGAACTTCTGCTACTATAAAATTACTCCCACCAATAAAAATCAAATCAGCTTTTGAAGCTGCCTCATTTACAGCTTCATACGCCTCATTAACGCTATCATAAGCCATTCCTTTCAAATCATATTTTTTTGCCTTGGCAGCTAAAATTTCAGCATCCAAACCTCTTGGTATACTCGGTTTGCAAAAATAGTATGTTGCTTTTTTTGGAAAAAGAGGAAGAATTTCGTCTAAATCTTTACCCTTAACAAATCCTAGAACCAAATGTAATTGTTTAAAACGCTGCTCCTGCAATTGCTTAAGCACTAAAACTAGTCCCTCTTTATTATGAGCCGTATCACAAATAACTCTTGGATTTTCCTGTAAGATTTGCCATCTACCTTGAATCCTCGTATTAACATTCACATTTTGCAAACCATTTTGAATATGAACAGCATCAACTTTAAATCCATTCAATCCTCTAAGAGTTTCCAAAACACCCTTTATATTTCTTTGCTGGTAATCCCCCAATAAAGAAGTTGTATAGTCTGGGAAGCTTGATGTGCTTGCAAATGTAAGTTTAGCAGATTTTTCATTTGCTATTTTCTTAAAAACGGATGCTATTTCAATTTGATACTCACTAACAACTACAGGAATATGTTCTTTTATAATTCCAGCTTTCTCAAATGCAATCTTCTCTAAAGTATCGCCAAGCATATCCATATGATCATATCCTATATTGGTAATTAGTGAAATCTCAGGAATTATTATATTAGTTGAATCTAACCTTCCTCCCAGACCTACTTCTATTATTGAAATATCTACCTCTTCCTTGGCAAAATAATCAAATGCCATACCTACCGTCATTTCAAAAAACGAAAACCTATTAGAAACAATAAATGACTTATGCTTAGCGATAAAATCAACTACATGAATTTCACTTATTGGCTTTCCATTTATTCTTATACGCTCTCTAAAATCTTTTAGATGCGGTGATGTATACAAACCTACCCTGTATCCAGCTTCTTGAAGAATTGAAGCCAACATATGACTACTAGAACCCTTACCGTTAGTTCCTGCTACATGAATACTTTTAAAGTGGTGATGTGGGTTTCCTAATTGTTTGGACAAAGTGAGAATACCGTCCAATTTAGAATTAAAGGCCTTTCTACCCTTTTGTTGGTACATTGGAAGTTGTGCAAACATCCAATCCAAAGTCTCCTTGTAGGTCACTCTCCCAGCTTGAAATTAACAACTACGAAGCCAACCTGTTTGTTTGGCGCATTAGAATCTAGATTCCATTTATGCATGAAGGCTGTTTTCCTAGCAGGCTCCAACAAACAAGGATTATTATTTGTGGTACCACGAACTCCAGGAGTAGCAGTTATTACTTTTCCATTTTTATCAACCACAATTTTGACGACTACCCTTCCAGCTTCGTTACATTCTTGAGGAACTTTACCTTTATTCACTAAAGATCTCCCGTTAAGACCATATCCCCCTGTTCCACTACCAGAGCCTGGACTGCCATAATAACTTGTTGCATATGGGTCACCCTCTGGACTTCCTTTATCACCAGCTCTATCGTCATCGCCTTCACTACCAGAAGCAGTTCCATCAGATGTGTTCAACCCTCCCATCAGGGCATCCAATTTTGCCTTTTTTGCCTCTTGTTCTCTTTGAGCTAATTCTTCAGCATCTTTTTTTTCCTTGGCTATTCGTGCAGCTGTAGCCTTTGCTTTTTTAGCTTTATCTTCTACTTTTCGTTTTACTTCAGCAGCGGCATTTTCTGCCTTTTCCTTAGCTTCTTTTGCTTTTTTGATACGAATAGATTCCTCATTTTCCTGAGTCAATACTTTTTCTGCTGGCACTTCCTTTTCTGTTGCTTCTTCTGGTAGCTCCATCTCCTCCTCTTCCACCTGCTGTGCAACTTCTTGCTGAACAGGTTCTACAGGAGGATTATCCATAGGCTCTGAACGAATCTTTTCCTTTGGCTGTACTCTTCCACTACCAAAATCGGTTGTACCAAAATTTACAGATATACCATTCTCTATCGGGGGGTCCATATAAGTAAGCCCTATATAGAATAACACTAACAACAGTATGCTCAAAAGCAACGTTGTTAATGTAAAAGATTTCTTTTTATGTGTAGTGTCCAGAAACGCCATTAGTTGGGGCGCACTGCTAGAATTACCTTGTAATTATTTCTATTGGCAATATCCATAACGTTTACAGCTTCTTTGATAGCAACGTTCTCCTCTGCTCTAAGAATAATGGTAGGCTTATCTTGTCCCTCCAGTGCTTTTTTTAATTCAATTTCTATGTATTCTCCGTTAATTCTTTCGTTGTTCACGTAGTATTGTAAATCCTTGTCAATACTAACTGAAACATTCTGAGTGTTTGTAGATTTTCCTTTTGCTTTTGGCAATAACAAATCAAGGGCATTTGGTGAATTCGCCGTTAACATAAAAAATATCAACAAAAGAAATACAATATCCGTCATAGACGACATACTGAAATCAGGACTTACCTTGTTTCTTCCTTTTAGTTTCATGCTGAAGAATTAAAGTGGTTCATTCAATAAATCCAAAAAATCAACAGCATTAGCTTCCATTTTATGAACTACCTTATCTGTTCTATTCACTAAATGGTTATAGCCAACATACGCAATAATTCCTACAATTAATCCTGCCACCGTAGTAGTCATGGCTGTGTAAATACCCGAAGCCAATGATCCCATTTCGGCTTGACCTCCACTACTAGCCATCTCATGAAACGCAAGTATCATTCCAATTACTGTACCTAAAAACCCAATCATTGGAGCAGCTCCCGCTACTGTTGCAAGAACACTAACATTCTTTTCTAATTTATATACTTCTAAGGTACCTGCATTTTCAATTGCCGTGTTGATATCATCAAGCGGCTTTCCTATCCTAGATATTCCTTTTTCAGTTAATCTAGCAACTGGAGAATCTGTTTGAGCGCATAATAATTTTGCAGCTTCTAACTTACCAGTAGTTACATAGTCTCTTATTTGGTTCATGAAATTCTTATCTATTTTGGACGCGGCATTTACAGCCAACAATCGTTCAAAATAAATATAAAGAGCAACACCAAGCATTAAGAAAAGCACAGTAATGATAATAACACTTCCGGTACCACCATTAAACACCAAGTCTATTACCGACAGTGTCTTTTCTTCAGAAAGAATTTCTTCGGCTCCATCCTGAGCCAAACTTTGAAATAACAACATAAGGTTCTTAAATTATTGAATTTGCCTTATAAACGGCTTTTTTAGAATAAAATTATCCGTGAAGGACAAAATCTCGTAATAATACAAATACTACGGCACCACTAATAAATCCAATAAATGCTAACCAAGTAATTTTTTTTAGGTACCAAAAGAAATCTATCTTTTCCATACCCATAGCCACAACCCCTGCAGCAGAACCAATAATTAACATACTTCCACCAGTTCCAGCAGAATAAGCTATAAAATGCCAAAGTGGATTATCTAGAGGTTCACCAAACATTCCAATACTTGCAGCTACTAAAGGAACATTATCAATAATAGCAGAACCTACTCCGAATAAAAGAACTACAATATCAGTATTAGGAATCGCTGTATTTAAACTCTCTGCGTAGTGAAATAGCATACCAAGTGACTCCAACGCGCCAACGGCTAATAAAATACCTAAAAAGAAAAGTATACTAGGAAGTTCAATTTTAGATAGTGAACTATGCACGGGGCTATGATGCCCCTCAGATGCATGGTCAGCACCGTCGACAGAAGAGATACTGAATTTTTTATTACTAAATATTTCTGCAAATGTAGCCACAATAGCCAACGAAAGCATCATACCTACATATGGTGGCAAATGTGTAATAGTTTTAAAGAAAGGAACAAATACTATGGCGCCTAAACCCAAATAAAGCATAATTGAACCATACTTAGATTTTGCCTCTTCTTGAACAAAATCACCTTCTATTACGCCTTGGAATTCTTTTTTAGTACCTGCAATCAATGTAGGTACTACCATACATACAATTGAAGGTATTAAAACATGAATTACCAATTGGCCAGCGGTTACTTTATCTGCAATCCAAAGCATCGTAGTGGTAACGTCTCCAATCGGAGACCATGCTCCACCTGCATTTGCAGATATAATAATCATACCAGCGAACCATAGCCTCGTATTCCTATCATTAATTACCTTCTGTAAAATGGTAATTAATACAATAGTTGCCGTAAGATTATCAATAATTGCTGATAGAATGAAAGCCAAAATAGAAAATAGCCAAAGCAATTTTTTCTTACTTCTTGTTCTTATGTATCCCTTTATGGTGGCAAATCCATCAAAATAATCTATAATTTCAACAATGGTCATTGCACCAAGCAGAAATACTAATATCTCAGCTGTTTTACCCAAATGATGTAACAAGATTTCATCAATATGAGTTGGCTCTAATTCCCGAAGCTCAGTATTAACTTCAAAAACATTCATATGATTCAAGGCAATAATAGCCCAAAGAATGGCCATCATGGCAAGAGCTGGTATCAGCTTATCAATCTTTAAATTATGTTCTAAGGTTATGGCTAAGTATCCCGCCAGAAAAACAATAATAATTATGGTTTCCATCATCAGTTGGTTTTAGTTTTATATCATTTATTAGTAATAGCAATCTGTTTTCAATTTACTTAATTTCAAACCCCCTAAAGATATCTAAAAATGTCTTTCACACCATAGGCTAATGCGCATTAAAATTAATTATATTGATTATCAAAGTCTTACAGCTGAAATACAAAATTATAAAGCCTTAAAAATCTTAAACAAAAAACATTTACGAGTAAAAAAGTATTTCTTTCTGTAAAAACAAACACAAACAAATCCCAATTTGTTATAATTGAGCAATAAATATTGGAGATACCGTTATATTTGTAAACAAACGAATAACATCCCTACTATGAATTTTAAGCTTACCGAGGAACAGAAGTTAATACAAGAAGCTGCAAGAGATTTTGCCCAAAATGAATTACTTCCTGAAGTAATAGAAAGAGATGATGCTCAAAGATTCCCTAAAGAGGAAGTGGCAAAAATGGGGCAACTTGGTTTCTTAGGCATGATGGTAAACCCAAAATATGGAGGAAGTGGTCTAGACACACTTTCTTATGTTCTGGTTATGGAGGAATTATCTAAAGTAGATGCCTCAGCGTCAGTGATAGTATCAGTAAACAACTCCTTGGTTTGTTGGGGCTTAGAAACTTTTGGATCGGAAGCTCAAAAAGAGAAATATCTTACAAAATTAGCGACAGGTGAAATCATTGGAGCGTTTTGCTTATCTGAACCTGAAGCCGGCAGTGATGCTACATCACAAAAAACAACCGCAATAGATAAGGGTGACCATTATGTATTGAACGGAACTAAAAACTGGATTACCAACGGAAGTAGCGCTGAAGTGTATTTAGTTATTGCTCAAACTGACACCGATAAGAAACATAAAGGTATAAATGCATTAATAGTTGAAAAAGGAGCAGAAGGATTTGAGATTGGACCTAAAGAAAATAAGCTAGGTATTCGCGGTAGCGATACCCATTCTTTAATGTTCAACGACGTTAAAGTTCCTAAAGAAAATAGGATTGGTGAAGATGGGTTTGGATTCAAATTTGCGATGAAAACTCTTGCAGGTGGAAGGATAGGTATTGCCGCACAAGCACTTGGTATAGCGGCTGGAGCATACGAACTTGCACTAAAGTATTCTAAAGAAAGAAAAGCTTTTGGAACAGAGATTTGTAACCACCAGGCAATTGCATTTAAATTAGCAGATATGTTTACACAGATAGAAGCTGCAAGAAACTTAGTGTATAAAGCAGCGTGTGACAAAGACAACAAAGAAGATTACGATCTTTCTGGTGCTATGGCTAAGTTATATGCTTCTCAAGTTGCTATGGACACAACAGTGGAAGCAGTTCAAATACACGGAGGAAATGGTTTTGTAAAAGATTATCATGTTGAAAGACTAATGAGAGACGCAAAAATCACACAGATTTACGAAGGAACTTCTGAAATTCAAAAGATTGTTATTTCTAGAAGTATTTTAAAAGATTAATAGTTATAACAATCAACACCCCTACTAAAAAAAAGGTTTTGAATCAATAGATTGTATATAAATGAAAAAGACCCCTTCAAAAAGGGGTCTTTTTCATTTATACTTTATAATATTTACACTTACCCCCTGCAAAAAGTTCAAACTAGCTCTAGTAAATTCTCTTTTTGCGGATATGACAAAAACCATAGGACGAAAATACATAATTCAATATTTTTTAACGATTAATTCAAAACGTTGAATTATTTATACCATAATTGCCAAATCATTAAACTTTACGCACATTAAATGATATTTTTGAGAAAATACCATAATATATGATGCTGAAGAAACAAGGTCTTTACCTACCGGAATTTGAACACGACAACTGCGGTGCAGGTTTTATTTGTAGCTTGAAAGGGAAAAAATCGAATGATATTATTCATAAGGCATTAGAAATCCTTGATCGATTAGAGCACAGGGGAGCCGTAAGCTCTGATGGTAAAACGGGAGATGGCGCTGGTATTTTAATAGACATTCCACATGATTTTTTTAAAAGCGTGTGTGAATTTGAACTACCAGAAGTTGGTCAATATGCGGTAAGTAATGTGTTTTTTCCTAGAAAGGATAATCAAAGAGATTTTTGTGCAACCGTTTTTGAGGAAAATATAAAAAAACAAGGATTACGACTTCTCGGCTGGAGAGATGTTCCTGTAAACCGTTCTATTCCTGGGAGAATCGCTGCTGAGACAGAACCGTTCGTAAAACAACTTTTTGTAGCAAAAAAAAATCCAGAACAGACCTATTTCGATTTTAACTTAAAACTATTTATAGCAAGAAAAGTAACTGAACATAAGATTATAAAATCTAAACTTTCGGAGAGCAAGTTCTTTTATGTTCCTAGTCTTTCAACTAAAATAATCATATTCAAAGGCTTATTAATGCCTCATGACATTAGCCTATATTACACTGATCTTTTAGATTCTAGGGTAATAACTAGATTAGCCCTAGTTCACCAGCGTTTTTCTACAAACACATTTCCTACTTGGGATTTAGCACAACCATTTAGATACATGTGTCATAATGGTGAAATAAATACATTGCGAGGCAATGTATCGCGTATGTTATCACGTGAAGAGTTACTAAAAAGCGAGCTTTTTGGTGACGAGATAAAAAATATTCTTCCAATTATCCTACCTGGCAAATCTGATTCAGCCACGATGGACATGGTTGTAGAACTACTATTAATGACAGGAAGATCACTTCCTGAAGTCATGATGATTTTGGTTCCTGAAGCTTGGGAAAAAAATATTGAAATGTCCCCTGCCAAAAAAGCATTTTATGAGTATCATTCTTGTATGATGGAGCCTTGGGATGGCCCAGCGTCTATTCCTTTTACTGATGGGAATTACATTGGAGCAGTACTTGATCGTAATGGATTACGACCTTCTAGATACTCTGTAACCAAAGACGACTACGTAGTAATGTCATCAGAGACTGGAGTTGTAGAGATTGCACCAGAGAATGTGGAATTTCATGGGCGTTTGGAACCTGGAAAAATGTTTTTAGTAAACATGGAGGAGGGTCGTATTATCAACGACGAAGAAATAAAAGAAAACATTGCAAAGAGATTTCCTTATAAAAATTGGCTAGATAAGAATTTAGTACACTTAAAGGATATACCCTATAATGACTGTCCGTTATTTTTAGGTGAAGCGAGTTTAGAAAAAAGAAAATCAGTGTTTGGATACACTCTGGAAGACATCAACACCATTATCCTTCCAATGGGTACTTCTGCAAAAGAACCAATTGGCTCTATGGGATCAGATACTCCAATTGCAGTATTGTCCCAACGTCCACAATTAATCTACAACTATTTTAAACAACTGTTCGCACAAGTAACCAATCCTCCTTTAGACGGAATTAGGGAAGAGTTAATTACCGACATTAGTTTAACACTTGGTAGTGATCAAAATATTTTTGAGTTTTCAGAATTACATTGTAGAAAGCTTAAAATACAAAACCCAGTTATCTCTAAAGAAGATTTAGACAAGATTAAAAACTATGATGTAAGTCCAGATTATAAAGTGGTTTCTATAGCCATGCTTTATAAAATAGAAAAAGGACATAATGGTTTGGAAGACGCCCTTAAAGCTATTTTAGACCAAGCATCTAAAGCTGTAGATAGTAACGCAAACATACTTATTTTATCAGACAGAAGTGTAGATAAGGAAAATGCTCCTATCCCAGCATTATTGGCTTGTTCATATGTGAATAGTGGGCTTCAAAAAATGGGCAAACGCTCTCAATGTAGTATAATTATAGAATCTGCAGAACCACGAGAAGTACATCACTTCGCTTTACTATTTGGTTTTGGCGCAAGCGCTGTTAACCCCTATTTGGTAAATGAAATTATTGGAGAGCAAATAGCTGAACTAGACATTACCGATCTTAATTTTGATGAAGCCATCAAAAACTATAATAAAGCAGTAGGAAAAGGAATATTAAAGGTGATGAACAAGATTGGAATCTCAACACTCAATTCCTATCGAGGTTCTCAACTCTTTGAATGTATAGGTATAAACACGAAAGTAGTTGAGCAATATTTCCCTAATACACCAACTCGTATACAAGGAATTGGATTATACGAGATTGAAAAAGAAATAGCGAAGAGACATCAAAATACATTTGCAAGTAAAGAGGTTGCTGCTAATCTTGATTTAGAAATTGGAGGAGAATATAGATGGAGAAGAGATGGGGAGAAACATATGTTCAACCCATTAAGTATTGCAAAACTACAGAAGGCAGTTAGAGGAAATGAGCCGGACACGTATAAGGAATATTCCAAAATGGTAAACGAACAGTCCAAATATCTAATGACAATTAGAGGACTATTTGAATTTTCCAATTTTGACCCTATACCATTGGATGAAGTAGAACCTTGGACGGAAATTGTAAAACGTTTTAAGACAGGTGCAATGTCTTATGGTTCTATTAGCCAAGAAGCTCATGAAAATCTAGCAATAGCCATGAACCGTATTGGAGGAAAAAGCAATTCTGGTGAAGGCGGAGAAGATGAAGAACGCTTTTATAAAAATGCTACTGGAGACTGGAAGAATAGCGCTATAAAACAAGTAGCCTCTGGACGGTTTGGAGTTACATCTAACTACTTAACAAATGCCAAAGAAATTCAGATTAAAATGGCACAGGGCGCAAAACCAGGAGAGGGCGGACAATTACCTGGTCCTAAAGTAAATCCTGCTATTGCTAAAACTAGAAATTCTACTCCGTATGTGGGTTTAATTTCTCCACCACCCCATCATGATATTTACTCTATTGAGGATTTATCACAATTGATATACGATTTAAAATCAGCGAACAGGGAAGCTAGAATAAATGTGAAATTAGTATCAGAAGTAGGCGTTGGAACAGTTGCCGCTGGCGTTGCTAAAGCAAAAGCAGATGTGGTTCTTGTTTCAGGTTTTGATGGAGGCACGGGGGCTTCACCCTTAACCTCTTTGAAACATGCTGGATTACCTTGGGAACTAGGAATAGCCGAGGCACAACAGACTTTGGTCATGAACGACCTTAGAAATAGAATTGTTCTGGAATGTGATGGACAATTAAAAACAGGTAGAGATGTAGCCATTGCATGCTTACTTGGCGCAGAAGAATTCGGTTTTGCTACAGCGCCGCTTGTCGCCTCCGGATGTATTATGATGCGTGTATGTCACTTAAATACATGTCCAGTAGGTATTGCGACTCAAAACCCAGAATTACGAAAGAAATTTAAAGGAAAGCCTGAACATGTCGTTAACTATATGTACTTCGTAGCACAAGAATTAAGAGAAATAATGGCCCAACTTGGTTTTAGAACTGTAAATGAAATGGTAGGTCAAGTAAAAAAACTAGACCGTAAAAAAGCCATCAACCATTACAAAGCAGCCGGAATTGATTTGACCCCAATTCTACATCAGGTAGATGTACCGGCAGGCACCAAGTTTTACAATACACAAAAACAAATACATGATGTAGATAAGTCAATTGAATTTGACATTATTGCCAAGGCTAACCCTTCGTTATTCAGAAAAGAGAAATCCAGTTTAGATTTCCCTATATGTAATACAGATAGAGCTGTTGGTGCCATCATAAGCAATGAAATATCTAAAATATATGGAGCACAAGGCCTTCCTATCAACACATTAAAACTAAACTTCACAGGATCTGCAGGTCAAAGTTTTGGTGCTTTCGCCACAAGAGGACTTACCATGACAGTAAATGGCAATACCAATGATTATCTTGGAAAAGGATTATCTGGCGCTAAATTAGTTATTAAAGTTCCAGAAAAATCTACCATAATTCCTGAGGACAATGTAATTACTGGTAATGTAACACTATATGGTGCTACGGCAGGACGTGCGTACATAAATGGTAAGGCCGGAGAACGATTCTGTGTGAGGAATTCTGGTGCAAAAGCTGTTGTTGAAGGTATTGGAGATCATGGTTGTGAATATATGACTGGTGGAATAGCCGTAATACTGGGAGAGGTAGGCAGGAACTTTGGCGCTGGTATGAGCGGAGGAATTGCTTACGTACTAGATGATAAAAAAACCTTTAAAAAACGATGTAATGCCGAGGCATTGAATCTTTTGGAAGTAACCGAAGATAAAGATGTGAAACAACTCAAAGAATTGATTGAAAGTCATTACAATGCCACATTAAGTCCATTAGCACAGCGTATATTAGAAAACTGGGAAGCCTACCTACCTAAATTTGTCAAGGTTTTACCGGAAGAATATAGACAAGCTTTAATTCGTCTAGAACAAGAAAAATTACAAACTATATAAATCGAAACATGGGAAAGATAACAGGATTTTTGGAATTCGATAGAAAAGTAGAATCATACAAACCAGTTGAAGAAAGAATTCAGAATTATAAAGAATTTACTGTAGCACTTCCTGAAAAGGAATTGAAAGAACAAGGCGCAAGATGTATGGATTGTGGTATTCCATTTTGTCACAGTGGTTGCCCTTTAGGTAATCTAATTCCAGATTTTAACGATGCCGTCTATCGTGGTAAATGGGAAAAAGCTAGTGAAATACTCCATTCCACAAATAATTTTCCTGAATTTACAGGAAGACTATGTCCAGCACCTTGCGAAGAAGCATGTGTTCTTGGAATTAACGAAGATCCTGTATCTATCGAAAACATTGAAAAAAATATCGTTGAAACTGCTTTTGAAAAAGGATGGATTACTGCTCAACCACCACTTAACAGGACTGGAAAAACTATTGCTATTGTTGGTTCTGGACCTGCAGGTTTAGCTGCTGCTCAACAATTAAATAGAGCAGGGCATACTATTACTGTGTTTGAACGTGACCAAAAAGCAGGCGGTTTACTCCGTTACGGTATTCCCGATTTTAAAATGGAAAAACAGGTAATAGATCGTAGACTAGAGGTACTAGAAGAAGAGGGGATTATTTTTAAATGTGGTATTCATATAGGTGTAGATAAAACCGCGGAAGATTTAAAACGAGAATTTGATGCTATCGTTTTATCTGGAGGCGCTACTGTTAGGAGAAAATTGCCTATTGAAGGTTCTGAACTTAAAGGAGTAGTACAAGCAATGGACTTTCTAGGACAAAATAATAAACGAGTAGACGGTATTAAACTATTAGGTGCAGAAATAAAAGCAACTGATAAAAATGTAATAGTTATTGGAGGAGGAGATACTGGATCAGACTGTATAGGAACTTCATTTCGTCATGGAGCGCAAAGCGTATCCAATTTTGAAATTATGCCAATGGGTACCAATGAAAGACCTGAAGATCAACCTTGGCCATTTTGGCCTATGAGACTAAGAACCAGCTCCTCACATAAGGAAGGTGCTGAACGTTTCTTTAGCATTTCAACAAAACGTTTTGTTGGAGACGGTAATGGCAATCTTAAAGGCCTAGTGACTGCAGAAGTTGAATGGATAAAAAAAACTGGACAACGACCACAATTAAATGAAGTGCCAGGAACTGAAAAGGAATGGAAGTGTGATTTAGCTTTATTAGCACTTGGTTTCACAGGGTCAGAAACAACACTTACCGAACAATTCGGTATAAGTATGGATCAACGAACCAATATTAAAGCTTCCGAAGAAAATTACATGACTAACGTACCTGGAGTTTTTGCAGCCGGGGACCAACGAAGAGGACAATCTTTAATTGTATGGGCAATTTCCGAAGGCAGACAAGCCGCTTACCATGTTGACACTTATTTAATGGGAGAATCAAAACTTCCGTTAAAAGGAGAAGGAGACTTACCAAGAGTATAACAATCTAATGTATGTGTCGTCCCAGAATAAGTTGACACAAAATCGAATTACTCTAGGACGAGACCGCAAGAAAATATAAAAAGGCCCATACTATTGTGGGCCTTTTATTTTACCCTAAAGTAAAACAATGTAAAACTTCCGATAATTAATGCTCAGCTGTTTAAGCGTGCATACTGGTACAATTATTGATTTAATAGCACTTGTATGAAAAGAATTATCTTAATAGTTGGTTTATCAATAACATTTCAATCCTGTATTCCATTAAGAATTGCCCCCAGTATTCAAGATTATAAAATTACCAAAGGGAAAAAATTCAAACGAAGTCTTCCACAACGCCAAATGTTTTTATTTGAAGACCCGAAACCAGCCAATGAATTCTACAACTACGTTAATACTAAATTTAAGTTAGGTCATAATGACGTTTATGACAATGTTCCATTTGCGATTAAAGAGGAACAATATTTCTTTTCCTTCTATGAAGTTGACATACCTAATAAAACATTAAATCTTGTTCCCTTAGCTATTGATGCTATTCTCTTGAATGCCGAACAAAACACAATAATGGATGAATTATATGAATCTAGGAAAGGAAATTGGTATATAGCTATTGAAGTATATAGTGATTCTGAAAATGATTGTTTGGAATCTGAATCACCATCACTATTAGCAGTATCTGAATATCTGAGAGTACTTAAAAACGAGTATTTAGCATCTACTAACTATAATGAAGTTTTATTTAAGCACTAGATAAGGCACACTTTTGGTTAAAATAACCCTCTAGTTTAGTTTTAATCATATCCTTACTAACAATAAAGCGCAACAAACCCTCATTCAGTATAATTTTTGGGCACAAAAAAACCCCCTTTACGTAATGTAAAGGGGGTTCTCGAAAAAAGGCGGCTACCTACTCTCCCACTTGGTATAGCAGTACCATCGGCGCAAACGGTCTTAACTTCCCTGTTCGGAATGGTAAGGGGT
>CALHVP010000061.1 GCA_938038975.1 uncultured Maribacter sp.
TAAAATGGAAATTTATCCTACTCCTAACTCCATGGTTTTTATTTATCGGTCTTGGTGTAATTTTAAGTGACTATACTAAAATTGATTACTCAAAATTTACATGGATTGTGAGAGCTGGTATAAACATAACTATCATATTAGGTTGCTTATTTCTAGCTTACCAAATAAGAATCTAAAAATAAAGTGGAGTTGTTAAAATGAGTAACCTAATTACAACAAAGCCTAGAATTCATTGATTGCGGATTTCCTAAACGGAAATCACGCGCAAAAAGCTATCTTTAGGTTCGGCTGGATTGTCCTTCGGACGAATCACAGCAACGAACCTTAGCTCAGACGCTAGCATTAATAGCTTAAAATCTAAAGTATTATGAAAAATATATTATTTATACTTATTTTTTCATTAAGTACTATGTCTCTTTTGTCACAAACTGAACCGACGTTGGAATGGTCAAAATTAAAAATTGACTTACCCATTACAAACGCAGAAATGATTGAGGCTTCTAAATTAGAAAAAGAAAAATATTATGTTTTTAGGTTTTATTTTAGTGCAGCTACAAAAGAAGAAAATAAGCTTTTTGGAAAACATATAAAATACCAACCTTATTTAAGTTCTTATATATTCTCATTATGTGAAGCACTAAGAAATTGTGAAGACATGACATTTAGGTTTCCTGAAGGTGTGACAAGAAATGATTTTTTGAATCAAGAAACTAGATATTCTGAAGAAAGTAAAAGCGATTATGACGTTGTGTTATATTTTGATAAGGAGTTAGAGTTAAAATCAGTTGAAAAAGTAATTAAGACTTTTAACAACACAAAAAAAATAGCTAATGTTTTTTTGGCTTATCGCAAAAAAAGTGAATCCAATCCAATATTGTTATACAACTTCAATCCAAAAAAAGCTAGTTATATGTTAGATACATCTAATGATGAAAAGTATAGTGATTGGGTTAATAATGATTTCAAAATTCAATACGGAGAAGTAATAACTATTGCTGAAGACTAATAGTTAGCTTTTATTAAGCAAGCGCAGATGGACTTCACTCAGACGCAAGTGTTACGCGGGGCTTTACTCAAACAGAGAGATTGAAAATGAAAACACTAGTGCTTACTCAAAAATGTCGCTACTAATGCTAACAAAACCTAAACGTAAAGCGGACTTTAGGGCAAAATCTAGAGGTCTGTGTATATTTATAAAGTCGCTAAATTGAAAATCACGCGAGAGCGAAATGTTCAAATTTAACTTTAGATTAGAAAATATAAAACTAAACCCGCCCGGATCGAAAAACCACGTTCGGGCGGGCAATACCCTTTAGCTTTGTGCGAGGGAATAAGCAAACGATAGTTTACTCCCACACTGTTCATTGCTCAAACCTTAGCAACAAGTTGAAAAACAACAAATGAGTACTATTGATTGGATTGGTTTTATTGGCGTTTTTCAAATACTATTAGCGTACATACTTCATGTGGTTGGAAAAATAAAAAGTAATGATTTGGCTTTTATTTTACTAAATTTAATTGGTGCAAGCATGGCTTGTTTTGCTTCAATACTTATGGAATACATTCCATTTATCATACTTGAAGGAGTATGGACAATTGTATCTTTAATTTCACTTATAAAGTATAAAAGAAAATATTAAATGGCTGGAGAAACAAATTTATCTGAATTATTAAAAGGAATGACTCCAAAACTAAACGATGGAGATTATGTTTTTTCAACAATAAAAGATGTTAGTTTAATTGACCGAAATTGTACTATTTGTGAATTCAAAGAAAAAGAAGGTACTACTATTGTTATAGAGAAGGCGAAAGCAGATGAACTAAACTTGAGTTATGAATATGTTGCCTCTTGGATTACCCTAATGATACATTCCTCTCTTGATGCTGTTGGTTTAACAGCTATTTTTTCAACAGAATTAGCAAAACATAACATTAGTTGTAACGTCATCGCAGGATATTACCATGATCATATTTTCGTTGATAAAAAAGATTCAGGGAACGCAATTAAAGTTTTAATGACGTTGTCTAATAATCAATAAAAACATTCAGCTATGTGCTTGGCATAAAGCAAACGATAGTTTAAAGTCAATCTATTCATAGCATGCTCTACCCTATGTTTTATATACATTAGGATAAGCTTTACTATTCTAGTTGTTAAACCAAACCATAATATATACATACTATCGCAATGGTGTCAAAAAAACCGTGTACGGCAACAATTAACCATAAATCGTATTTACGTAAATAGAATATTAGGGCTAAGAGCGCTCCTACAAACCCTGTGACAAGCTGCCCTGTAATTCCTTGATAACTATGCATAAAGCCAAAAAAACAAGCAAATAAGAGAATATTAAGCACAATACTTACTTTGCTATCTCCAAAGAATTTCACAAATTGTCGCATAAAATAACCGCGGAATATAATTTCCTCTCCAAATCCTGCACTAGCCCACACTAATAATAAAGCAGTTAAACAGGCTGGAAGATTTCCTTTCAATTGTTCAAAACTTGAATAATCTATAGGAGCTCCTGTGAGTTCTGTAATTCCAGGAACCAATGCAAAGACATAAAAAACAAAGAGTCCTAGTGCAATTAATGGAGCAAGGACGAAGATATTTTTGAATGTGAATCTTTCACCTTGAAATCCAAGTGCTGAAAATGGTTTTCCTTTGTATTCTATATAATTTGCTATAATGATCAATATAGCAATAATGATATTTTCTATGTAACCTATGCGCATTGGCCCAAACCATAAAACGCAGATGATGGCAACGGTAATTAATGGAATTACTATTTGTCTTAAAGTGAATTTTTTCATGATGTAGTATTGTTTGAATTAATATGACTGCAATATCTTACTTACTTCCTACTATAGATAGGCAATATTGCTAGGTCATCGTTTTGGGCAGTTGAATTGCAAACCATCCCATAGGTACCTATTAATTTTATAAAACTGTTTGTATACGCGGAGTTCACGGGGCTTTTTACTATTTGGGTTTATAAATAGTATAGAAAAGATATGGACGTAATATGTATAAACAGAAAAATCCTGTCTAAGCATTTAGACAGGATTCCTAATGATAAGTGTCTTGGATCAAAACACCTTAACTCTTTTGTTGCCCTCCTATAGAAGGAAAATAACTTCTAGCATGAGTTCTAATCGTTGATAAGAGCAATACCTTTTGAAACGTTTTGGCCGCTTTTAGTTTTCAAATTTGAAGCATTAATCATTCCAATCCCTTGAACTTTTAAGTTAGAAGTATCCGCATTCCCAGAAATACTAATATTAGTTATCCCTTTTAAATCAACACTAAGGTTCGTAACAGAAACCTCTAAATTTCCGTTTACAATACCATCACCACTTATAACTAGGTCTTTTTGACTTATTCCATCATCTGAAACTAGCTTTATTACACCAGTGAGTTTTACATCAGAAATACCAGTATGATTCAGGTAAACAATATATTTAGGGCTCTTACAATTATTGCATTCTTTTTCATTATAAATATATAGTTCACCATCCCGAACTTCAGTAATTAAATCTTCTATGTCATCCGTATTATTTGCCATAATCTCTATAGCATGGTCTGCAGTTCTTTCTAAATGAAGCTCCATATTACCTACAAGGTTTACTTTATCAAATTTTTCCAAGTTTCGAGTTTCCTTTTCATTTGTTACGCTACAACTAGTAAATAAAATTCCCAATACTGTAATAAGTATATACTTTTTCATCTTGTATTTGTTTTAATGATTTAGTTATTATGGGTGCAATATCCATTTAAACCATTGTTATGGGTACTACTTTTTACCAAAGTGTCGTATTAGATAGTTGAACTGTAATCAACCGGCATATGTAACAATAGAACATGTAATATACTCATCTCTGTACACTCACTACAGACTTATTCCTTATTAAATCTATATAGAGCGCATAGTAAGTGACCGCGTATTGCATTCTAATATTTAATTAGAAAACCCAGGCTATGAATTTGAACTGGGCTCTAGGCAAGGAAACATCTTTGATAAAGAAAAAAATGAAATCGTTCCTTTTATGTATTCATCCATTTTTTAAAATCGCTAGTTTTTGGTCTACTAACAATAAACTCCTGATCACGTGGGTTGATTATAGAAAGTTTGACCCTATGATTAAAATATGGGTCCATTTTCTTAATGGAAGATTTAGCTATAATTTGTCCACGATTGATTCTATAGAATTCATTAAAATCCAATGTACTCAATAGTTCATCCATTGTTTCATCGATAATAAAGCGCTTATTTGAAGTAACACCAAAAGTAATGCTGTCCTCAGAATAGCAATAGAGTAATTCTGAAACTTTAATTTGTATAAAGCCTCCACCCTCTTTAACTAACAAGCCTTCTCTTTTTGGGGTCACCTGCATACTCCCAAGTAATTGTTTTAATATAGAAGGGTCTATAACAGCTGGTCTTTTAGACTTTAAAAACTTGTCTAAGGCAATATTCAAATCCTCTTTTTGAATGGGTTTTAATAGTTAATCAACACTATTTACTTTAAACGCTTGTATAGCATATTGATCAAAGGCCGTTGTAAATATAATAGGGGCTTCTACGGCTGTTTTTTGAAACACCTCAAAACTCAAGCCATCTGCCAATTGAATGTCCATAAATACCAAATCTGGTGTTGTATTTTTTTGAAACCATAACACCGCATCTTCAACCGTATCAATTATACCCAACAATTCATAATCGAAATTACAGGCTTTGAGCATGCGTTCTAACTGGCTTGCCGCACGCGCTTCATCTTCAATTATTAATATGTTCATAGCTATGTTTTTGGTCTGATGTTTTTAATAAGGGAAGGGAAACAGAAAACTGTTTACCATCATCTTTTATTTCAACTAATTTTTCGGTAATTAATGCATACCGTTTTTCAATATTTTTGAGCCCAACTTTTGTTGATGGCAGTTGGGTTGATTTTGATTGGATTCTATTTTCAACAAGAACACAATCACCCTTAATTTGTATTTGTACCTCCAGTGGTTTTGCTTTGGAAATTACGTTATGCTTAATTGCATTTTCCAGTAAAAGCTGCAGGCTCATAGGCACAATCATCCTATCAAGTAAGGTTTCAGGAATATTCCAATTCAATTTTAGATTATCCCCAAACCGTTCCGATTGTATATGAATATAGGCCTTAGAAAATTTTAGTTCATCCCGAAGCGAAATTAAATTTGCATTGCCTGCTTCAAGAAGAAAACGATACATATCTGATAGTTTGTCTACAAATTTCTTAGCATCTTCCTTGGAGTTTTGATCTATGATATCTCGCAAGGTATTTAGGGTATTAAAGAAAAAATGGGGTTGAGCCTGATTTCGAAGCGCATCCAATTGCGCCTGAATAACCGCTTGTTTTGACTGTTCTTCTTCCCTAACCGAATTTTTAAGCCGTATGTTATAATAAATAGCTTCATACATTGCCATTATCATAGCAGTCAATAAAATACTAAAAATCAGCATTTTAATTCTAGGATCGCCATCAACATAATTAACGCGGGGAATTAAGGATATGAGTAACCTCCCTATAAAATCTACAAGAAAAACCGTAGCAACAATAGCCAAAAAAAACAAGGCAATACGCTTTGTGTCATCATAAAAATCAGGATACTTTTTCCGTAAAAATATCATGGTAGATCTGACTATTAGCCAAGAAATAATACCAAGGAATAGTGAGAATACCCAACTGAAAGCTACTTCAGCAAAAGAGAGGGCCACATTTGAATAATTGGAAAAGTAGGCTGAAACAAAACTAATAATTAAAATCCCGCTTACAGAAAACCAAAAATCGTCAAAGCCAACATATTTTAGTCGTTTCTTTTTGTTGAACAGCATATTCATTTTGCAATATTTTTAAGCAGTAAATTTCCTTTAGACTGCTTAACGAATTTATTTTGGACTAAACAGTTTCTAAATTTAGTAACAATAGAGGTTAAACAATACTCAAATATGAAACCTTTCATCGCTAAAAAATATGATTTTAAGTTCAATCGTCGTTAAGAGCACTTGAAATGTTCTAAGAATTCTATGGTGTGTATTTCTCAATAAGAAACAAGGGTGGTCCTCTTATATGCTTTATTAAGATATTATTCGACCTAAAAAAACTAATCAAAAACTAAGTAACACTAGTTAGGTCTAGGTGACAAAAGCCATATACCATTACAAACAACTGCTTTTTAAATTTTTAATCATACGTAGCTAAACCAAAAACCAACATAAACATTGGAGGTATCAAAATAGCTTAAAAACATTACTACTGCCTACTACTCAAAAGCGAAGTAAAATTTTAAATTGAAATACAATTTAATCGAGATAACTAAACATATTTTAACCTTGTGCTATTATTATTAAAAAGTAGAGCTGTTTACAAAATACATGATGTATTTATGCAGTTGAGTTCTAAACACATGTTTGTAATTGAAGATGGCTAATTAACATTGAAGAGAACTTATTACAGATTTAGAGGAAGTTTTCTTTCTGTGTCGTAACAAAATGTTAAATTAACCTACTAATTAGTATCCCCCGCATTTTAATTAAAAGTGAATATTTCTTACAAGTGGTCGTAACCAATTTGAGTGCGCCTTTGCTTGAAGAATATTTTGTAATGTTTTTATCTATACTGAATGAAACTGACCAAAAAAAAAGAAGTAGAAAATAGACCGTTGACAACCCTTGAAACAGCTCTAATTAAAGAATTAGAAACCAAGGGCCATTCGGAAGAACTAGTAGATCATTATTGGGGCAGTATCAATTATGTACTTGGTCTCATACGAGCCTCTGAAGTAAAAGCGGGTCTTATTCTTTCGTTTTACGGTATTGTGTTGAATTTTATATTTCCCAAATTAGAAACGGTGCTCCTTAGTGGATCCGCACACATACTTTTATACGTGCTATTGGGGGCTTGGTTTTTATGTATCGTAACATCAATCTATTTTAGTATTCGCTGTTTTATGCCTCGTATTGAAGGTAAATATGATAAAAACGTGTTCTTTTTTGGAGATGTGATTTCCAAATTTGGAACCATCAAAGAATTTTCTAAAACGTTCTATAGTATCAGCCTAGAAGAAGAAGAATTATTTGATCAATTAGGACAACAGATATTTATCATATCTAAAATTGCAGCGCTAAAGTTCAAATATGTAAATAGATCGCTACGATTCTTGGCTCTGAGCCTTATTACATTGCTAATGGTGGTCATTTACTACGCGTTTATTGTACTTATCTAAAAACTATTTTAACAAAACCAAAAATAGAATACTCATGGAAACCGAAAAAACCAATTGGAACAAAGAAGAACTGCATACCTATATCCTGCTACTTTGCGCCAATGCAGATAACAAAGAAGTTGAAGAAGAGCTAAATTTGATAAAACAAAAGACTAGTGCAGCTACTTATGACAAGATATACGCAGAATTTTCTTCGGACAACGAAGAGCTGAGTCTAGAGAAAATTAACAGAACCGTACAACATTTTAACTACAGTCATATGGAACTTGTAGCCCTGCGAAAGGAGATGCACGACATTTATTTTGCGGATGAAAAATATGATATGTTAGAACGAGTTTTAGATAGGATATTGGATAATATTATTTATTGATTTCAATGGAATAATGTTAATCAATGGCCTTTTCAAAGTTAGTATATACGTTATAAATAAGGGACACCTTCGATTATGGTATCAAAACTATGCAAATGAAACCAAGAAATATTTAATTCCTTGATTTTCATTTTTTTAGTTACAAAGTGGCATTAAAAAATACCATTTTCGTCGGGATGACAGAACTAATTCTATCAGCATAACACGTTAACTTTCAGTATTTTAAAGCATCCTTTCAAAACCTTTAACCGAACTCTAAACTCGATTTAAAATAGCACATATAGAAGCAAATTTTATGCGTCTTTTGCAGTACAAAGTTATGCAAATATTTGATTTAAAAAAATAATTCATGTAGTCCTGCCAAATAACCAAAACGTATTTTTCCTCCTCTTTTTCTTGAACCTTTAAAAACCCATATTTATATACAAATTGATACTGAATTTTCCTTGATGAGATACATTGCTAGAACTCTTTTACAGGTAGGTCTTAGAACCTTTTTAACAATATATCCTTTAGCATCCATTTATTAAGGCTAACATCCTTGTACATCTTTTTTAGTCTGAATTCTCATCTTCCAAATTTTTAAGGCACTTAAACTATTGTTTTGACATATCAATATACTTATTAAGTTGGTAGTAAAAAGTTCTCTTGCAATACCTAGTTCTTTGAATAGATTACGCACTGACCAAGCTTATTCATTTTACTTTAGAGCCTTAAAAAATCGGTTATAGTTTAACTTGATTTTTTTAACGTGACAGGTGGAATTTAAAGTTAGTAAATTGGAATTTTAAACTACCCTATTTACAAGGAAGTCTACAGTCTATATATTAACAAAATCTGATATATATCATACCCTATGAACAACTTAGCCATTAGCTTTGAGTTGGGTTAGATTATACCATTTTTAAAGAATATTTCATTGTAAGGATTCAAATCCCTTTTAAATTTTAATCATATTCAGTGAAAAACAGCTAAAGTTTTATGGAGTTCATAGACTACTACAAAGTACTGGGAATTACAAAAAAAGCGACAGAAGCCGATATCAAGAAGGCCTATCGAAAAATGGCCAGGAAATACCATCCAGATTTAAATCCGAATGATGCGGAAACTGAAAAAAAGTTTAAACAGATTAATGAGGCCAATGAGGTTTTAAGTGACCCAGAAAAACGTAAAAAATACGACCAATATGGCAAGGACTGGCAACATGCAGATGAGTTTGAGAAACAAAAAAAAGCAAGACGACCAGATAGAGATTTTGGAAGATACACACATTCAGGAGGGCAATCAGGAAAAGATTTTTCAGATTTCTTTGAGAACATGTTCGGTGGTGGTGGTTATCGTTCCTCTCAAAGAGGTGGCAGATTTCGTGGGCAAGATTTCAATGCGGAACTACAACTGAACTTGACCGATACGCTTACTACACAAAAACAGACCTTAACTGTTAATAACAAGAATATACGTATAACAATTCCAGCTGGAGTGAAACACGGACAAACTATTAAAATATTTGGACATGGAGGACCAGGGGCCAATAATGGACCATCTGGTGATTTATACATCACCTTCAATATTAAAAATAATACGAGTTTCGCAAGGGAAAATGCAGACCTCTTCAAATCTGAAGAAATACCGCTAACCACCGCTGTATTGGGTGGAAAAATCACAATAGATACCTTAAGCGGCAAAGTAAAACTGAAAGTGAAACCAGGTACAACGAATGGGACTAAAGTAAAATTAAAAGGCAAAGGCCTGCCCAAATATAAAAAGGAAAGCCAATTTGGGGATTTCTATGTCACATATATCGTTAAGATTCCTACCCAACTTAACGACCAGCAAAAAGAACTCTTTCAGCAACTTAAACAAACGAATCTTTAACCTTAAAAATATGGCAGTAGAATATATATTTGTAAAGGATTTTTGTTCAGGTCATAATATTAAAGAACCGTTTATATTCGAATTTCAAGAATATGAATTGATAGCCTTAAAATTAATCGATGACCAACAGTTTATTTATATAGAAGAATTGCCCAACCTAGAAAAAATGGTGCGGCTAAAACAAGATTTAAAAATTAACATTGATGGTATAGAAGCCATTCACTGTTTGTTAGAAAGAACGCAACAAATGAGTCAAGAGTTGCAAACCCTTAGAAAACGATTAAAAAGACAAGAAGAGTACTAGTCATTTGTATTGTAAATATCCTTAAGTACAGATACCACCACACCATCTTCATAATTCTCCAAATCATAGCGGATCTTTATTCTGGTTCCCAAGGGAACGTGGTAATAGATAATCCAAGCATCGGCCTCCCTTGTTCCTATACATCCGTTAGAATAGGCTTTCCCTAAAGTTTCAGGATTCGTGGTAGGGTGAATCATTTGTCCGTTTCTTATTCCGTTTATTTCCGTTTCTATCCATGGTATTTGAGGCATCATAGTCGTTTTACCATCGTCTCTTTTCGTTAGATAAAACTGTTTACCATCTACAGGGTTGTAAAAGTCAGGATGCTTAACGTGGTCCACTATTGCTCCTTTTCCAGTCTTCGTTCTCAAATTGGTTATGCGATCTCCAAATTTCAAATAGCGTTCTCTATTCTGCCCTACCCTGATTGGAAACGTATACAATAAAATAGAATTTTCAAAAATACGCAATTTAAATTCGGGTATATTTACGTCAATTTCCGTGTTTGCAAAATTCTCCAGAATTCGACAAGCCGCAAGGGAATCGGGTATCTTCAATATACTTCCTTTAGGCAGTGCTATCATCTTTCGCTGGTCATATACAAAAGAATCGAGAGCTATCATGCGGTAATAATCGGTATTCACCAAAGTATCTATAACCCAAGGGTTATTTCTAACCAAAACGTGTTCCGATAATGAATAAGGAACTAAAGAATCATATCTATTTACTAAGGAATCAACATAGTTAAAGTACTCCGAGATTCGAATATCCCTAGCTACTAGTATATTTTTAGGTACTATAAATTCCTTGATATGTGCTTGAGCACTATCTGCCTTAGTATGTTCTTTTATTATATTTGATGGGCCTTGAGCATTGCAAAAAATCAATACTAAAGAGACTAGCCATAACACTAAGTATACGAATCGAACCATATTATTTTACTATTTTTCCCATCGCACAACTTATATATGATTTGGATTTGTTTAAAATAGAATTATTCTCATCCACCAAAGGATAGCCAAATTTGGCCAGAGCTTTCTTAACCTTCTCAGAAACGGCATCGGTGGTGTATTCATAAGATACAGTGCTATTCTGCACCTCTTTCAAAACATTAGCCACGCCTTCAAACGTATTTAATTTATTGGTAATTGTATTACAACAACCACCGCATTTTAAGTTTTGTATTTCTACGGATGTTTTCATAAACTAAATGTAGCTCTTAGAATGAATATCTTAAATGATTATTATCATGTTACAATTAGTTTGTATCAACCAAACCCACCAAATTAACTTAGGAGCGAAATGATATTGGTCATTTTTATGAAAGCAGTTTTCAGTTACATTTGAACATGACCGTTACTGCAAAACCAATACTAACAAAATTAAAAATGGCGGAGGGTATAAAACAATTCTTCATCCAGATTGGAGAACTATCTTATTTCGCAGGCCGCTTTTTCAAAGAGGTTTTCTCTCTACCTTTTGAGTTTAAGGAGCTATTACGACAGTGTTATCAAATGGGTAATCGCTCATTAGTTTTAGTTGGTGTTACTGGGCTTATCATTGGTTTAGTTATGACCTTGCAATCACGTCCCACTTTAATTCAATTTGGTGCGGTATCCATGATGCCTAATATGACAGGGATATCTATAGTCAGGGAAATTGGACCAGTAATAACAGCACTTATTTGCGCAGGTAGAATTGCTTCTGGAATAGGCGCTGAATTAGGTTCTATGCGGGTGACCGAACAAATTGATGCCATGGAAGTGTCAGGCACGAATCCCTTTAAATATTTAGTTGTGACCCGTATTCTAGCAACAACATTGATGCTGCCGTTGTTGGTTGTCTTTGGTGATTTGATTGCCTTGTACGGTTCAGCGTTAGTAGAGAATTTAAAAGGCAATGTTTCCTTTCAATTATATTTTAATACAGTTTTTGACGCTTTGAGTTTTGGGGATATTGTACCAGCTACGATAAAATCATTCTTTTTTGGATTTGTAATTGGTTTAGTTGGCTGCTATAAGGGTTACTATAGTAAAAAAGGAACTGCTGGGGTAGGTTTCGCAGCAAATACCGCTGTTGTCATGGCTTCGCTGTTAGTCTTTGTCGTAGATTTTATAGCTGTTTTTATTTCTGATATTTTTTATGAATTATGACAAACGAGCAAGTTAGATATATGTCTGAAAATTCTACATCCAAATCTAATGATACGGATGAAAGAAAAGTAGTCATTCTTATTCGTGATGTACACAAAAGTTTTGGCGAAAACCTTGTATTGAAAGGCTTTCATATGAAGCTGTATGAAGGGGAAAACCTAGTGGTCATGGGCAAATCAGGTTCAGGTAAATCTGTTATGATAAAATGTCTTGTAGGTTTGATGACATCTGATAGTGGATATATCGAAGTCATGGGAAAGGAAATAGCAAGATTAGACCGCCAAACCTTAGATGAACTTCGTTCCGATATTGGTTTCCTGTTTCAAGGAAGTGCTTTATATGATTCTATGACCGTACGTGAGAACCTTGAATTTCCCATGCGAAGGCATAAGGAGAAATTAGGTATAGTTCAAGACACTACTCCCCTTGTGATAGAAGCGTTAGAAAATGTTGGGCTTGCCCATACAATGAACTTAATGCCGGCGGAACTGTCAGGTGGTATGAAAAGGAGAATTGCATTGGCTCGAACACTCATTTTAAAACCAAAAATTATTCTGTACGATGAGCCTACAAGTGGATTAGATCCCATAACCGCTAAAGAAATTATCGAGTTGATGCGCAGCATTCAACAAAAGTACGGTACATCTTCTTTGATTATTACACACGATGTGGACTGCGCAAGGGTCATTTCCGAACGAATGATTCTTTTGGTAGATGGTGTTAATTATGCAGAAGGTTCCTATGCGGAATTATCGGCATCAACCGACCCAAAAGTGGAGGCATTTTTTAAAAAATAATAGTATGGCACAGACACCTTTAGAAAATTTAAGATTAGGAATTTTTGCAGCCGTTGGGACGCTATTATTACTTCTAGCCGCCTATCTTATTGGTAATCGGCAAAACATGTTTGGAAGTACTTTTGCCATAACTGCTATTTTCAAAAATGCTAGCGGACTCCAAAATGGAAATAATGTACGCTTTGCAGGTATCAACGTGGGTACGGTAAAGAAAATTGATATGATTAATGATACCACGATCAGGGTGCATATGATCATTGAAGAAAAAATGAAACAACATATTAAAAAGAATGCGATTGCCACAATTGGTTCAGACGGATTGGTAGGTAGCATGTTAATTAACATAGTTCCTCGGGCGGGCAATACAGAATTAATCAATCAAGGTGATCAGTTACAATCTTATAGCAAAGTTGCTACTCAAGACATGATAAATACCTTGAATACCACAAATGAAAACGCTGCATTATTGACAGCTGATCTTTTAAAAGTAACCAAAGCATTAAACCAAGGCGAAGGAACTTTAGGTAGGTTACTTAACGACAGAACTATGGCAAACGACCTACAACAAACCATTACAAATCTTAAATTCACGAGCAATCATACAAATAAAACCATGATTGAATTGAATAAAATAATTGAGAACATAGATTTGGAAGAAAGTGCTGCAGGCGTTTTACTTAGTGACACCGCTTCTGCTGGAAAAATGCGGAATATTATCGGAAATCTGGAAGACTCAAGCATGGAAATAAAAAAAATGACTCAAGATTTAAATACGATTATCGAGGGAGTCAAAGATGGGGACGGCGCTATAAGCTACCTCTCAAAAGACTCCACTTTGGTTAATCAATTGAATAGAACAATGCAAAACATTGAACAGGGTACGGAACGCTTCAATGAGAATATGGAAGCTCTAAAACATAACTTTTTGACTCGAGGGTACTTTAGAAAGCTAGAAAAGGAAAAAAAAAGAGACTAGCATAATTCCTGTTAATACCTCAAATATGACCAATTAATTCCATAAATATATTTGAAATTTATATAAAACTGCCTTTAACTTGTTATTGAATGGAAATATCACAGTAAGAACCCTAGATATGATTCGTATCGTTTTCATTAGTTTACGGTAAGAAGTATAGTTAACCTTCGGATTATCTGCTCCACAAAAACCGGAGCATTTTCTAATTTGGATTCTCCAGCAATTGCATCAACATCCTCCATTTTATAAGAACCTTCTCCAGAGGTTGTTAGAATAATGATTTTATCCTTTTTGGTTATTGTTTTGTCTAGAAAAGCTTTGACTGTATCTGGTGGTTCACCGTACTCCCAAGTGTGTATAATAACAAGAGCATCAAAGTCTTTCGGGTCAACACCTCCCAGCTCTTTAATATCGAAAACTTGGATATAAATGGAATCCAACTTAAAATGTTTCACGATTCCACTAGTTACTTTATTTTTAAAATCGCTGCTTTGCGCAGCAATGAACAACTTTCTTTGTAAGTATGTTTCATTTATAGCATACGGTGTTACAATATCCATGGAATACCGATTTTGGTACCAAAGAAGAAACAAGAAAAAGACAATCATAGCTCCAAGAAATACATATAGAAGCCTTTTTAAACCTTTCATAGTAATATATTTTAACGCGTTTGCAATCGATGATATTTTAAAAGCTGTTTCAAATCATCAAGATACTCCTCGAGGGTATCTAAACCTAAATTTGGATGGGGTGAAGATGGTATGGTCATTGGATTCTCATCTAAATGACGATATAAATCTAAGTAATTAGTCTCGATATTACCTGTAAGTCGAAGAATCTCATTTAATATAGCCTGTATATCGTTAATGGAACTCATTTTACAGTTTTCAATTATGAATATAGGATCCAAGTATTGGAATGAAAATGATTAATATCATAAGCAAGAAAGATTTCATATGATACTCGTCATTTTAGACTGGAGGTCATATGTATAATTTTACAGTAATAAACCGAATACCTAAAAAATGAAAAAGATTCTATACGCAACAGATTATTCACAAAACTCCATATCCGCATTAAAATTGGCGCATACACTGGCAAAGAAATTTGAAGCTAACTTGATGGTAATGCATGTTTTTGATATTCCAATATTGCTAGCAAGTCCAGTTTCCTTGACATACCTCAAAAAAGAAAAAAGATTATTTGTAGAGCATAGAGCTAAATTAAAAAGCTTTTGTGCTGAAAAACTTGGTGATTCTTTTGAAAAAAATGCAATAACTTTCCTGGTTGACGAGAACGGTTCTGTTCCCGATGGAATCTTGGAGAAAGCTTATATTCTTGATGTAGATTTGATTGTGGTAGGCACAGAGGGAACTAGCCAAATTAGGGAATTCATTTTAGGAAGCACTCCAAAAGCCCTGATACGCAAATCTCCCTATCCTGTATTGGCTGTACCTGCAAAATCAGTTGAGACAGATCTTAAGACAATGGTCTATGCTACAGATTTTGAACAAGCAGATATTTTTGCTATCAAAAGGTTGGTGAAAATTGCTAGAAAATTAGATGCAGAAATCAGAGTAATCCATATTACTACCCAAAAAGAATACGCAGGCAAAGATCAAATGGAATGGTTCAAAGAAATACTACAGGAAAAAGTGTCCTATAAAAAACTTAAATTTGATTTTATTTTTTCTGATAATGTATTTGAGAAATTAGTTTGGTATTTAGAAAACTCCGAAGCCGATTTATTGGCGATGTTGGAACGTAAAGAAAGTACGGTTTATCAAAGATATTTTCAAACAGATATGGTGAAGAAAATGATAAAAACAATCGATATACCTCTACTTAGTTATAACATAGCTGCCCTGTAATAACTAGTGGCTATTCGTTAAAAGTTTTGGTAAATACTCCAAAGCCTTCATATCACGTACCTTAAAATAGTCATATGCATATTTAGGAAGCCATTCGTCATCTACAAAGTCAATAAAAATGGGCAATGTATTATTCGGATATTGTTTTACTTCTACTTCCTTTCCATTAGGCAACCGATGTTTGTAAGTTTTAAAGTTTTTTCTTTCGTCAGGATATTTCTCTCTTAGAAAATTGTCAAAATAATTGGCGACGCTAATATCGGGGCGCATTTCTTTACCATTTAAGGCCCTGCTAGGAAGCCTATAGCCTTCATGTTCAAACCTGCCGTATAAACGAATAAAGAGTTCGCTCAATACAGAAAAATAACCTTTACTTACACGGTTCCAGTTGTCATTAAAGCGGATGACAAAATTCGGTATTTCCAAACGCCTGCTTGTATAATATCCTCGAACCCTTATTAAAGGAAGTACCTGATTGGTAATCCATTTTCTAAAATTTCTGGCGTTTACTGTATTGCTCCTAAATATCAAAGCATACAACCCACTTTCTGAAATCAAGTTCATTAGTTTAAGACCACCATCACGGTAAATTTCCGCTATGTTTCTTTCATCTTCATCTAAAGTATCCAATACAATTAACGGGTCTTTCAACTCAAGTATTTGTTCAACATCATCTGCCACAAACCAAATTTGATTGTCAATTTCTATCGAAGTCAATTGTTGAAAGTAATTCAGTTCTTCTTGTGGTAAAATATTACTTGGCATGTGTATTTATTTTATAGAAAGCAATGAAAATAATTTTATCTACCTAGTATTGCCATGACCTATATCAGGTAGGTGGAAATAAACAATAACTAATTCTTAAAATAAGTAGAATTGAAGAAAAAATAAAGTATATATTAGTCTAAAGAACTAGGCTAATCCTTTAAAATGTAAACTTCATTTAAGAGGATTTAATAGAATAACGTAGCCCCTGAAATAAGAATACAAACGATTTAAAATACCTAGAACAACTTACCCTTACCCAGCTTTCTCCGCAGAAGTATTTCAGTTACGTTCCAGAATTTCTGTGAAGTATGATTTGGTAAGCTCAATATATTATAATCTTCCATAAACTCGGCGACCAAAAGTTTTAGGTATTTAAGCTTGTCATTATCTCCGGAAAAATCTTCAAAGGCCATTCTCCAATCTTCAAATTCACGAACCTTAATTTCATCAAAAGAGAGGAGTGTTAGAAAATCATGTCTTTTAAGATTTTCAATTTTAGAAAAAAGCTCTAAAACTTTGCTCTTATTTCTCTCAAGATATTGAATGAAATCTCCATTTTAAAAAAGCAAACAACCCCTTATTTCCAGCTCTTCATTGTATTTACGGGGTTTCTCTAGCATTTAACGAATTTGCAGACGACCAAAGATTTGCTTTACTTTCGATTGACACACTAAACAATGCATGCTAGGGTTGTTTTTAGTTAGTCTAACTGCTTGATTTTGAAATATAACCCAATTGTTAATAGACCTCTAATTAATACCCAGTAAATTACTAAAACATGATTATAGTCATTCCAATTAAAAATAGTTGTTAACTATGAGGTAGATAAGATTCTACCATCTTCCATCTCAATTATTCTATCCGTTCGTTTTGCAAAATCAGCATCGTGGGTAACCACCAATAAAGATAGGTCTTCTTGTTCTTTCAAACGTTTGAATATATTAAATACGTTTTCAGAATTATGGCTATCCAAATTTCCAGTGGGTTCATCACCCATAAGTATCGAAGGATTATTAATTAATGCCCTAGCTATTGCTACCCGCTGCTTTTCACCTCCAGAAATACGGGAAGCTTTTTGTTTGGCTAAATGTCCAATATGCAGCATTTCTAGCTTTTCTATGGCATCACGTTCAATTTTCGAATGGGATTTTTCGGCCAATTTTTTTGCTGGAAGCATCACGTTTTCCAGCACGCTAAATTCCGAAAGCAAATAGTGAAATTGAAAGACAAAACCGATATGCTTATTCCGAATAATCGAAAGTTCTTGCTGTGATTTTCCCGTAACCAATTGATTATTTAGATACAACTCTCCCGTATAATCAGTATCCATAGTAGAAAGTATATACAATAAAGTAGATTTTCCCGAACCAGATTTTCCCATAATAGATACAAATTCACCTTTTTGGATTCGAAATGAAATATCCTTAAGTACGTGAAAATCCTTTGGTTTGTGAAAATGTTTATTGATGCTTTTTGATTCGAGAACTAGTTTCATTTCGCTTTCTTTAAGTACCTCGAATAATACGCACAGGATCAATTCGTTTGGCCTTGTTAGAGGGTAACCAACCCGCTACAAAAGTGGACAAAAGCGCAAACGTAATTCCAATAACGTAATAGGATATATTATAATTAATAGGATACGTGGTAATGGTTGGCAAGGCCTCTGTCTCAAAAGCGACATTATCTATGAGTGTTGAAAGTCCGTAGCCAATAATCAAACCCAGAATTCCTCCTAGCGCTCCAATTATCATTGCCTGACTCATAAAAATCAATTGAACATCACGGCCAGAAAATCCAGTAGCCTTAAGAATAGCAATATCTTTCATCTTTTCATAAATGAGCATATTAAGAATATTGTAGATACCGAATCCAGCAACTATCAACAAGGTTATGGACACCGCATAGGTAATCAAGTTTCTAATGTTGGAACCTGTCTCAAATTGGGCATTGGCCTGATTTATATCAGTAGCGGTTAGGTTAAACTGGCTACCTAAATTTTTGGCCATTATAGGCGCCTGTTCAATATCAAAGAGTTTTATATTAATATCGGTAATGTAATTCTTCGCCTCACCTAAAATACGCTGTGCGGTTTTTAGGTTCACAAAACTTTGGATATTATCAATATCCGCAATCCCACTTTGATAAATACCCACAATTTTCAAAGGAAAGATATCTCCTCGAACAGTGCTTATCTGTACCCTATCCCCTACTAATAAAGACATTTTTGAGGCAAGGCCAGAACCTAAAAGTATCCCGTTTTCTGTGTTTTTAAGTGCCTCTGGACTACCTCCAATAATATAGTCCCGCATATTGGAAAGCCTAGTTTCTTCGATAATATCAACCCCAACCAGGTTTCCGCCCAGTTCAATAGAGCCAGACAGATAAAAAATTTGCGCACGTAGCTGCGGAGTAGCACCTTTTACCTTTTCGTTATTTTTTAGATAACTTAAAATAGGTAACGCATTATGTATTTTTTTCTGGCTCTGCTTTGGTTTTATGGAATGTACAATGTTGACCGAATTTTGAAATTCAACGTACAGTAATACAGGTTGCTGCTCCGTAGGTCCAATTTCATTATACA
Organism: uncultured Maribacter sp.; assembly: GCA_938038975.1. Classification (GTDB taxonomy): domain Bacteria; phylum Bacteroidota; class Bacteroidia; order Flavobacteriales; family Flavobacteriaceae; genus Maribacter. The sequence goes on from CALHVP010000061.1 coordinate 18,954, forward strand.
AATGGATATGAGGCGTTTGGTTCAAAATCAAACTATCTAACATTTCATTAAGTCCTGTCATAAAACTGACTAATGTGATATACGCACCTATCCCAAACGTTACCCCAAGAGCAGCCGTTACCGTAGACTTCAACTTGGTCATCAAGTGAGTTTTGGCTATGTTTAGTATGACCTTCCAATTTATCATTCTTCAGGTTTTAAAAGCGCTGTATGTTCGTCTATTCCTTCTAAAATTTCTACCATATCTAAATTTTGAAGGCCTACGCTAACTTGGACAACACCGTTAGCAGTCCTTACTTTGTTCCCTTCAAATAGATATATTCTAGGAATGGTAAGTACGTTTTCCTTTTCTGCAACAATGATGTTTCCTTCACCGGCCAAACCTGGGTATAAAGTTTTTGGAGGGTCATTAAAAACCGCCTCTACCGTAAAAGTCTGTGAACGTTCATCTTTACGTGGATAAATTTTTGCAACTTGAGCGGTAAACACTTCCAATGGATAGGCATCCAAAGTTACCAAGGCCTTTTGATCAACTACCAATTTTACTATATCTACTTCATCTACAAGCATCTCAATTAAAAAAACGGAAGCACTCCCAACCGCTGCCAATGGTTCCATGGTATTCACAATTTCTCCTGGTTCTTTTAGTAACGCATAAACCTTTCCGTTAATCTTACTTTCAACGGTAAAATCCTTTGTATTGATTTGGGACGATTCATAGTTGTTGCGTGCCTGCAGTACTTGAGTCTGTAGTTCATTTTTTGTTCGTGCGTAGTTACTTTTTAAAAGATTTAGATTATTTCTGGAAAGTTCATAAGCTAATTTGCGATTATCAAATTCTATTTTTGAACCTATTTGTTGTTCCCATAACCGTTTTTGACGAAAAAAATTAGCAGAATCATTTTGAAAGGTTAAGATTGCCGCTTGAATCTCCTCTTCCAAACTTTTTAATATCCCAGAATTTCCGCTAAAATTTTGACGGGCAAGCTGTAGGCTCAATTTGGCATTTTCAGTATTTAGTTTAGGTGCAATATTGATAATTTGGACTAATGGTGTCCCTTTAAAAACAACATCACCTTCCTTTACCAAATTACGATCTAGGATTCCGCCTACAGCTGCATATACTTGATATAGGCTATCTGGCTGAATAGTCGCTGAAGCATACACTGACTCCGTGAGCCGTGTTTTTTGTGGGAAAATTTTTTCTTGCTTTTCACCACAGGAATATAGTATTAAGGATAAGATTGTAATAATTAAATAGCGCATAAAATTTTCAATTACCAATGTTCAAATTAAACTGAAATTCAATTCTAAACATATGAGGAAAGTCATATACCCAAATATTATATTGATTAATAAAGCCTGCCTGATACAAATCATTTCACGACAGGTTAGTTTTTGATTCCTTTAGCATTCAATAGTTAAGATTAGTATCATGAAAACACAACTACTTTATTTTGTTTTACTCTTTTCAATAGTGGCTATAGGTCAGCACAAAAAAGAAAAAGATATAACAGTTACCGAATATCAAAAAGATGACATCTATCATGCAGGAGAAAACATAAATATCAATGCCGCAGTTGATGGAGATGTGGTGTTGGCAGGCAGTAAGATTACTATCCGAGACTCCGTATTTCAAGATTTGCTAGTTGCAGGAGGTGAGATATCCGTTAAAGGGTATGTGGCAGATGACATACGAGCTGCAGGTGGAACACTGGTTATTGATTCTGAGGTTGGCGATGATGTTATCATCGCCGGTGGAGAAGTTTTAATTACCAAAGACGCCATTATACACGGTAATCTCATCAATTTTTCAGGGGATATTGAAATGAACGGTAGAATCGATGGAATGATGAAATCATACTCTGGAGACCTTAAAATAAATGGAACCATAGAGCAAGAAGCAGAGCTTTTTGGCGAAGAAGTAATTTTTAACGGAGAAATTAAAGGTATCTCCAAAATAGCAGCAGAAACGATTACACTTGGAGAAAAGGCAAAACTTCATGGGAATGTTACCTATTGGTCAGAAGACGGGGAGGTCGATTTTAAAAACGCTCTTTTGGGCAGCACTGCTAATTTTGATAAAAGCCTTATGGGCGACCGAAAAGAATTTTCTTTGAAAAGCTTTGGTATAGCGGCCCTAGGTTTTTGGATTTTCTATCTTTTTTCTGCATTTTTAGTTATTATATTATTAAACTGGGCTTACAATGATTTTTTCAATTCGGCAGCGACCTATCTAAATCAAGGTTTTTTAAAAAGTTTTGGGTATGGCCTAGTGTACATTTTTAGTGTTCCCTTACTGATTATAATAGCTTTTATTATAATAGTAGGAATACCAATGGGACTCTTCCTTAGTGGTTTTTATCTTTTCAGCTTATTATTTGGACATTTAGTAACTGCCCTTATACTAAGTCATTATCTACGTCAACTCTCGGATTCCAAGTGGGGCTTTTGGAGTATTGTACTTCTAGCCCTGGGTATTGCAGCTATTTTCCGCCTACTAACAGTCATTCCTATACTTGGATGGTTACTGTCCTTATTAGTTATTGCACTAGGTTTTGGCCTATTAGTTCTAACTTTTAAAGAGAAACGAAAAATGACAAAAATAGCTTAGTATAATGAACACACCTAAACATCAGGATATTATCATACCAATAAAAGGTATCGAACTACATGGTATTCTTTCGGTTCCCAAAAATTCCATAGGCATTGTTATCTTCTCCCACGGTCATGGTAGCAGCAGATTGAGCCCGCGAAATACCTACGTGGCAAAGACACTTCAATCAAAAGGTATAGCTACCTTGCTAATTGATTTATTGACAGAATCTGAAGATGAAACCTCTGAAAATAGATTCGATATAGACCTCATCACAGAACGATTACTAAGAATAACCCAATGGATTAATGGCTTTCATGACACCAATACACTGTCCGTAGCATATTTTGGAGCCAGTACGGGAGCAGCGGCCGCTTTAAAGGCAGCCACAACAGAAAAAGTCTTCGCGGTAGTTTCTCGAGGAGGACGACCAGATTTGGTTACGAACTTTTTGGAAAAGGTCATAGCCCCTACCCTTTTGATTGTAGGTGGCAAGGACAAAGTGGTGCAACAGTTAAATCAAGAGGCATTTCAAAAATTATCGTGCGAAAAAAATTTGCGAATTATTTCCGGAGCCTCACACTTGTTTCAAGAATCCGGCAAATTAGAGCAGGTCTCTCAACTAGCCACGGATTGGTTCTTTAAATGGCTTAAAGAAAGCGAACATGTTGTTCAACGATAGAATCGATACCTGTCTTCAATTGTCCAAAAGATTACGACATTTAAAGAAAGAAAATATTGTAGTGCTGAACATACCCCGGGGAGGTTTGCCTTTAGGTGCGATTGTGCCAAAAGAATTAAACGCACCTTTGGATCTTATTTTTTAGAAAGAATAGTTTATCAGCGTTACAAAAAAATATGTAATAGGTATTATACTTGATAAGTACCTAAAAGTAGTATTTTCAATTTCATAATGTTATATTTCATAAAGGAAGTAAAAGAATCTTTGCAACACAAGAGATGAATTTCTCTAAAGTTTAATGAGTATATTAAGGTTCTAAGTTTTAGTTTTTTAGTGGAGAGTTAAGGGAGAAAATTAATTCGTTTCTCCCTATATCTTATTCTCTATAAATATTATAGAAAATTACCCATTTCATCCAGTTTTACTCTTAGTGCCTTATCTCCATTTTCAAGTTTTAACTTATATCTTTTAGTCGCCCCTTTGGACTCTTGATAATTTACCAAATAGATATCCTTGGTAATCGTCCATTCGGGAAATCGTTCCAAAATAGATGCCTTTACTGCAGCAGGTAGATTGACATTCTTAAACTTTTCTGCAGTTCTAATTAACTTTCCCTCTTGGTCGTAAGCCGCAAGAATTTTACCATCGGGAATAAAAAAGGTAATGTTGTACAAATCATAATCATCTTGATAGAAATCTGAATTTTTCACATCAAAAGCCGCAACCTTTCTTTCCAACATTTCTACTGGTATTGATGCTACTTCTCCTGTCTTTACATCATTTAGATACTTATAATTCATTGCCATTACAATGACCTCCGATAACTCTTCTGTCTTTATAATCTGGGCAGATATCTGGGTGGTTAATCCCAAGGCCAATAAGCCAAATATTACTTTTTTCATAATAAAATTATTTAATTAATAGTTGAGTTTCAAGGAACCGTTGATGGTTCATATTGGCTAAATTATTTAGTAATGATGCGCTCTACAATGACCTACATCAGTCTACAAATTTCGAATCAGTAAATAATTTTCATTTTATTAAGACTGATTTAAATCATATGGTACGCACTGTATCCAAGTTAGCTTTGATCAGATAAGAAAACTTGTACTATGAGAAACGTTTTAAATCAAAAAGAAGGTGTTGAGCTTTTGGCGAACAACTATATTGGTCATTTAGGGTACTTATCGGGTTCTTGTCCTTACGTAGTACCTATTACCTACTATTACGATGAGGCTTCCCAAACCATAATCAGTTACTCGTCTGAAAGCTATAAAATAGAGGCTATGCGTAAAAACCCATTGGTTTCCCTTTGTGTTGACGAGATTTACTCGGTTACCGATTGGCAATCGATATTGGTGCATGGTACTTTTGAAGAACTTTCAAGTATTAATGCAAAGCATATGTTGCGACAGTTCTCTAACGGTGTAAAAAGTATCATAAATAAGGAACCTGATAAAAACGGCCAATTCATTAGTGAATTTTCAGCGAAGCTGGAGAAGGGAAGACCACCATTGGTATTTTTTATTAGCATCAATGGAATCAGTGGTAAGAAAAGAGAATCATAATAATTTACATCAATGAATTATGTCCAAAACACAAGACGGATCATTTTAATAAAACTTGTAAAGACCTTTCAGCATGCTAATTAAAACATTTAGTCAAATAGGTATCTCGGATATTACATCTGTAGGAGGTAAAAACGCATCTCTAGGAGAAATGTACAATCAATTAACTTCTAAAGGGGTTCGTATTCCCAATGGTTTTGCGACCACGTCCACAGCCTTTTGGAAATTCTTAAAGGAAAACGACATACAAGAATCATTAGAAAATATTATATCTGGTCTTGACAGAATACATTTTGCCAACTTGAGTTTGATTGGCAAAAGGGCAAGAAACCTTATTATAAAAAGCATCTTATCTGATTCATTTTCTAATGCAATCATCAAAGAATATGATGACTTATGTGGCGAAGATGCCATTACAGTTGCAGTGCGGAGTAGCGCTACGGCTGAAGACCTTCCAGATGCCAGTTTTGCAGGCCAACACGACACCTTTTTAAATATTTCAGGAAAAGATGCCGTGCTGGAATCAGTCAAAAAATGCTTTGCCTCGCTCTATACTGACCGTGCTATCAAGTACCGAGAGGACAAGGGATTTCTACACAAAGATATTGCGCTATCAGTAGGTATTCAGCTTATGGTCCGTTCCGATAAAAGTTGTTCTGGCGTCGGCTTTACCATTGAGCCAGAGTCCGGTTTCGAAAATGTAATCTTACTCTCTGGTGTTTGGGGCTTAGGAGAGAACATTGTGCAGGGCACAGTAAACCCCGATGAATTTTACATATTTAAGCCTAGTCTTAAAAAAAAATACTATCCCATCATTCAAAAGAAACTAGGAGACAAGAAACTGACTATGATCTATGCTTCTAAAGCGGAAAAAGAAACGACTTTTAACGAAGATACTCCTGTTATTAAACAAGAACAATATGTACTTAATGATGACGAAATCATTACATTGGGTAGGTGGGCAGTACTCATAGAAGAACACTATGAAAAGCCTATGGATATCGAATGGGCTAAAGATGGGATTACAAAGGAGTTGTTTATTACTCAGGCACGGCCGGAAACCGTTCATCAGAATAAAAACAAAAACATTCATATTGAATATAAATTACTGGATACAGCAAAACCTTGGGTTCAAGGCAATGCGGTCGGTTCCAAAATCAAAGTAGGCAATGCGGTTCTTTTGAACTCCCCTAGCGACGCAAAAGAGTTGACTAAAGATTCCATTATCGTAACCGATACCATTACTCCGGATTGGGACCCAATGCTTAAACAAGTGGGTGGAATTATTACGAATAAGGGTGGCCGGACTAGCCATGCCGCTATCGTAGCCCGTGAACTGGGTGTGCCCGCGATTGTAGGTTGTGGAAATGCCACCACCGAATCAATAACTAATGGGGAGACGCTTACTATGTCGTGTTCTCAAGGGAAAACGGGGTATGTATATCAAGGGAAACTACTTTTTGAAGAGAGAGAAATCGATTTTTCAGGAATACAGCTACCGAATACGGAAGCCAAATTTATTTTGGCCGATCCCGAAAATGCCTTTCAGCTTTCTTTTTATCCGAACAACGGTGTAGGATTACTTCGTATGGAATTCATTATTACCCACAAAGTTAAAGTACACCCAATGGCCTTAGTGAGATTCGATGCGGTCAAAGATAGAGCGACCCGGAAGGAAATCGAAATGCTCACCAAAAACTATCCTGATAAATCCTCCTATTTTGTAGACCAACTCTCTCAAGGTATCGCTACTATAGCAGCTGCTTTTTATCCAAAGGAGGTAATTGTAAGGTTAAGTGATTTTAAAACAAACGAATATGCCAATCTTATTGGTGGTGTCGATTTTGAGCCCAATGAAGAAAACCCTATGCTCGGTTTCAGGGGTGCATCAAGATATTATAGCGACCTATACAAAGATGGCTTTGCATTAGAATGTGCTTCTATTTTAAGGGTCCGTGAAACCATGGGACTTACCAATCTTAAAGTAATGGTACCTTTCTGTAGAACTATCAAAGAAGGTAAAAGGGTATTGTCTGTAATGGAAGAAAATGGATTAAAACGTAGCGAAAACGGACTCGAAATATACACTATGGTCGAGATACCCAGCAATGTAATCCTGGCAGAGGAGTTTGCCGAAATTTTCGATGGATTTTCTATAGGCTCCAATGATCTGACTCAATTGACTTTAGGTATTGACAGGGATTCAGAGATTATGGGAAATCTCTTTGATGAAAATGATGCCGCGGCCAAACGTATGGTTGCCATGGCAATCCAATCTGCAAAAAAAACCAGCACTAAAATCGGATTATGCGGACAAGCACCTAGTGATTTTCCAGAATTTGCCAAATTCCTTGTTAAAGAAGGCATCGACAGTATTTCTTTCAATCCCGATGCATTATTGCAAGGCATCGAGAACATTAACAATGCCGAAAAAAGCCTGTAACTTTGAAGCTGTCGGAAAGCAGTAATCAATCGTTCTTTAGAACTCAAATTTTCTAAATATAAGAAGTAGAAACGGGATATAAAAAGTTTCAGTAGTGCTAATTTTAAGGCTAGTAATAAGGATTTTAACACTAGGCTCAACCTCATGGAACACTATCTTTTTATCCTAATTCAAAGGGTTTATTTACTAATTCGTGTTTCTACGACCTTGAACAGTTCTATTACTTCTACCCCTATTCACATTGTTCTATTTATGATATAATATATTATTGTCATCATTTAATTACGGGGTACGCTCATATATAGAACGCCTTAAATCGAAACTTCGATTTCGGGGAGGTAAAACATTTCTTCACACCTAAACCCCACCATCTAAATATGCATAACTATGTGCCAAGTGGTCATAATAAATACTTAAATCAGAAACATTGCGGACCACTTCTAACTAATTTGGATACAACCATGGCGGTGGCTGATGATTTACCCCTGAAGCTATTCCGACGGGACTACAACTACCAATAAAAAGTATCAATGCCAATAATAAAACCCTTGAATTTTTGAGTTCCATATCTATATGTTTAAAAGGTATAAATATTACACCTAGGAAAGTCTACGAATTCAGAGAAGAATATTCAAAATCAATGATAATTAATCAAAAATTGTTGCAAAATACCTACTTGAAAATCACCTACCACAGAAAGGGCAGCGTCAGCATTCATTAATACCAAACCATATGCTAAATGAGACAGCTTACAATCACTAATAATTTCAGAATCAATACCGCTAAAAACTGGTTTAAAATGTTGGTCCAATTCCAACCCAGAAACTTTACACACTTGAATGGCTTTTACTACTGCATCTGATATCTGTCTGGGTGTAAGTCCTTCTTCTAATAAATCACTAGCCAAATATTTCATCCGAAGACTGTAATAAAAATCCATAAAATGAGCGATACTATCTGCGGGGCTATAATTATTAGTGAAAATTGTCATTTCCATAGCTACTGTTTTTGGATTCATAATTTATTGAATTCTTAGTCACCTAGAGTTTAATAACTTAACCGAGCACCATTTTTTTAAATTCTTTAAAATCTTTGGCAAACAACTCTATTTTATTCCCAAGACTTCGGTGTTTTTAATGGTAGTCCCTGTCAGAAAGTCCTTTTATATTTAAGTACAAACGAGATAATAGCAGCTCATGCTGCCTAATATCATCTTCCAAATAATCAAAATAATTCTTATCTAAATCATGTAACATTTTTAATATTCAGAGTTATTAGCCTCCTTTTTATGAAGCAAAGTAGCCAAAAACTTAGTTTCGTCTTTCCAGAAGGTTATGGCCTTCGGCGACTCCCTAATTTCTTGGTGAAGTACATGTAAACCAGCCCCTATATTAATGCTTTTTTTGGATTTGAAATCGTATTTTTCACGAGTCTATATTTTATTCATGTTTAAACTATGATTGATATCGATTAAAAAAGCTGGCTTGTAGATTTTTTCTGGCCGTCTCTAAAAGCGTTTTTACCTCCTTAACGGTACACTTTTGTATCATAGCTATTTCTTCCAGTTCAAATCGATGTTCATTAAAAAGTTGGAAAACTCTTCGCATGGGAACTGGCAAATGATAGAGTACCATATTGGTATGCCTTCTTATATTTTCGTTACCTAATTCATGATCCAATTGGTCTATAAATTCTTTATTATTGTCTTCGATAAAAATAGGATTCAAGAGAACATCATTTTTTTGATATGAAATATCGTCAAGATCTTCTATCATAACCATATCGCCATCACCATAGGTACTAAATTTTTCTTCCATTGCATCCCACTCCGGTTTGGAGTACCTGTCTATGTCCTCAATAAACAAGCTATCGAACTCCTCCTCTATCAGTGCATCTTCTAATAATTCATCAGCCTTTTTAAATAGCCAAGGGTGCAAATCTTGTCCGTGCATAACCTCATCAAAATGGTCATAAGCTTCAATAAACAAATGATCAACAAAGTCATCTGCCGTATATCTTCCAATATCTAGTTTCTTATTAGTTAAAGCCGTAGCTATGTTTTTTTGAATATATCGCTTTACATCAGACATCGCTTTAAGCAGCAAGGCGTTAAAAGCTGTGGTGTTACTCTCCTTTTTAAAACGAACTAAATCAACATAACTACTTGCTACAAAAAGATGAAACTCGCGAGGTTGTTTTTTAGAATCAATTATATCACTCATGAATAATAATTTTATTGTTTATCAAAAATGCAAATTTGTCTTTGTACACTAAATGATATAGATCAGTACCTCCTTGGTAAAAAGAAAAAAGAAAAACTCATAAAAAAAGACCAAACTGACCTAGGTCATTTTAGACCTGATAATAGGAATGTATTTTAGCTGTATAATTAGGAAAGAGTAAAAGTTCATTGAAAAAATAGTATACGCACATAGTACTCGGGGGAATAACTAATGCGTACTAAAAGAAGAGGTTATATATACCTTTTAATATCTTTTGAATCTCGAACGGGTATAGAAATATATTCTAGTAGGATATCAGTATAAAGATAATATTAGGTTGATGATTATCTTCTTAGAAATCGGGGTACTTCGGTGCCCCGGTTTCTTTTAAAATATGATATTGGTCCTTAGTTCCGTAAGGAAAAATGGGCCATAGCGATTCGAGAGATACAGTTCGTGCCAAAATCAACTTCTAAATCATTTTAGAGATAACATGATGTAAAAGATTGTTAAGAAGTATAAACAAATTCAAACGTTTCGTAGGAAACAGGAGACCAAGGTCTCCTGTTTCTATTTTCAATAGTTTTAAAAAATTCAATTGTAGAAAGCCGTACCCAAAATCAAACCAGTTTATTATTCACTATTTGTAATCAGTGCTTCCAACATATCTAATTCATATTCATACCCTCTTATCATAAGTAAAAAAGACCTTTCGTTTAATTCTTTTGAGTGTATAGAAACATTTTTTTTGGTTATTCCTAGGTCCCTGAGAATTTTATAGGGGCCGGAATATATTTCCCCAAAAGCTTTACCAACTATATCATTTAAGAATTGTGATGCCAATGACCCTGCTATAAATAGCATACTAATTTCAGAATTACAAAAAAGTCCAAATTGGGAGGTAGGCCCCAAGTAACTTTTCCAAAACTCTCGTAATTCTTTTTTTAGTCTTTAACATCTCATCATCCTCTAAAACATAATCTTGCATCGATTTCCCCAAAACAGAAAATTGTAGCTGTGATGAGACATACTTCTGTATCTCATTAATGACCTTTTCAAGTTGCCATAAATGGCGATAACTTCTTATAATAAAATGTTTTAGTTCCTGTTTGTAAGTCTTTGTCCGCATTATTTAGGAATGTTTAATAGCTAAGTAGGTGAGCTCATTCCTGTTCTACTTGTTTAAAAAGCATCTTAACTCCCAAAAATGACTAAGGTCATTTCAAACGTATTTGTTCTACTCTATTTTTGAATAGATATTTAAATAAATCAATAACTTAAAACTATTATCATGACAAACGACAGTGGAAATGTTTTACTAGCACTTTTAACAGGAGCTGCAATAGGAGCTGGAATCGGAATTTTATACGCACCTGATAAGGGAATCGAGACCCGACATAAAATCAAACAAAAGGTGGACGACACCACGCACGATTTATCAGACAGAATTTCGCATGCAAAAGAGGAACTTACGAAAACCGCAAATGAGAAAAAAGATGTCTTTGACCGTAAACTGGACGAGGCTATCTCTACCATGAGTTATAAAGCAGATGATATCATCGAAAAGCTGGAAAGCAAATTGGAAGACCTTAAAAAGAAAAATGCCCAACTCCAAAAATAGCTGATATGGCTTTTGAAGAATTCAAAAAGGACCTCATGGGTGCGGAAGCCGATATGAGGTCTTATGTGGAACATAGCGACGAATACCTGAGACTTAGAATTTTTAAAGTCGTAATGCACCATTTAACAGGTATTACACAGGTTGTGCTAATTGGTATCGGTTTCGTTTTCGCGATGCTATTCTTATCGTTCGCTGCCTGTTTGGCCTTATCCGATGAACTAAACAGTTACTTTAGTGGTTTCATAATCGTAGGCGGCTTTTATGTAGTCTTAGGAATTATGCTGTACGTTTTTAGGGCGAAACTGAATGCTCCAATTCTTAAAAAATTCTCTAAACACTATTTCGAATGAGTAAGGTAAAAGAATACAAGTCCTTTGAGGAAATAGACGCACGTTTAAAAGTTTTAAAACTGCAACGGGAAATTGACCAAGAAAGCCTAAAACTACATTATTACAGGACCAAGATAGATTTGGTTCCTCGTAAACTGTTACTGGGCTTAGGCGCAACCTTCACCCAGAACAACACCTGGAAGAATATGCTTATGGCTCTTGTTACCCAGAAAGTGTTAGGTATGCTCGGTAAGCGGCGCCAAAAGAAAGTTTAAGCGTAGCACTTATTTAAAACCCGCAACAAGCTCTAGTTCTTCTTTATCCAAAATAATAATCCTTCTACCACTATCCGTAGTAATCAAACCTTCATCCTTAAAATCTGAAAGGGTACGAATTGCCGTTTCGGTTGCTGTACCTATCATGCCAGCAAAATCTTCACGAGGAATAGACATGCCTTGGTTTGGCTTTTCCTTGATCAGACCCTTTTCATAAAGTTCCAATAAAGCTTTTGCGGCACGCTGCCTTACCGATGCAAAGGCCATATCTACCAGATGAGCCTGTACACTAATCAAATTATTGGAAATCATGTTTATAAATTTTTGGGATACCATATGGTTTCCAAATAGTAATTTTATAAAATCGGCCTTTGGAATAGCACAAAGTTCAGCATCCTCCAAGACAACAGCATTCTCTACATAGGTTCCTGCAGCATGCAGCAAGGACAATTGACCCACAAAATCACCAGGGCCATAAAGACCTGTAACCAGTTCTTTTCCGGACTCTGTACCTTTATATGTTTTAATATTCCCACTTTCTATAAAATAAAGTGAATGGGCATTATCTCCTTCCCAAAAGATAATTTCCTTTTTTTCATAAGACCTTAGATTATGGTTTTTGGAGAGGCCCTCCAAATCTTTATATTCAGACGCCTCTTCCAAAAAAGTGTTTATACTTTCTAAATTTTTTATGATTTCTTTTTTTAAACTATCGTGCTTTTTTAAGCGACAGGCAATGGCTTCCAACAGTTCGTGCTCTTCAAATGGCTTTGTTAAATAGTCATCCGCACCCAAGTTCATCCCCATCCGCATAGCCTCTCTATCTGTTTTAGCGGTAAGAAAAATAAATGGGATGCTAGCCGTACCACTATCCTTACCTAAAACTCGTAGTACTTCGAATCCGTCCATTTGTGGCATCATTATGTCACAAATCACTAAATCTGGTAAAAACCCTTTGGCTTTTTCAATACCAATAATACCATTCTCGGCCGTAAGCACTTGATAATTAGCTAGCGTCATTATTTCAGCTGTATTTTCTCTTACAGCTTTATTGTCTTCAATTATCAATATTTTTTTCATTTTCATGTAGATTTAAAGGAAGTTTTACGGTAAAGGTGCTTCCCTTACCTCTTTTGCTTTTAAAGCTTACCGCGCCATGCATCAATTCCGAGTATTGTTTAACAATATGTAGTCCTAGCCCCGTACCTTCAATGTTTATTGCGTTTTCAGCACGAAAAAACCGTTCAAAAAGATTCCCTTGTTCTGCTTTGGGAATTCCCATTCCATTGTCCGTGATTTCAAAAATTATATGCTCTTGAATTTCTTTTAGTTCAAACTTAATTTCTTGGCCTGCTTCCGAATATTTGAGAGCATTAGACAAGAGGTTGACCAAGATATGGTTCAACAGTTTTGGATCTAGAAAAACAGGAATTTCCGCTTCAGTGTATTTTAATATAATGGCTTGTCCTTCTTTTTTTGTCCCTTCCATTTCATCAACTATAATTTTGCAAAACTGAATCAGCTCCAGATGCTGTGGCTTTGACTTTACTCTACCTTCTTCTAATTTGCTAAGGGAAAGAAAATCATTAAGTATAACTACTAAGTGCTTTACGTGCGTACGTATCCGTGCCACATGTTTTTCTCGCCTTTCTTCTTTACCGGGCTCGTTTTGTTTTCCAATAAGTATAGCAGAGGATAAAATAGCACTCAAGGGTGTTCGGAACTCATGGGAAGCCATCGAAATAAAGCGAGATTTTAATCCAATCAATTCCTCAGCTGCTTTTAATGTAGTAGTTAATTCTTCCCTAACATTTTTCTGTTCAGTAATGTTGTTAAAGACAAATAACGCCCAGACTATATCATCCCCATCTGACCTTAATGGTTTAGCATTCAAAGCATAACAATCTGTCTGGAACTCTAGCTCAAAGGAAAGATTATCTCCTTTTACTGTTTTAAGTATATTTTGTTTAATACGTTTAACCTGATTTTTGGAAAAAAACGTAATGTCATCTATATGCTTTCCTTCAAAATCGGTCTTCTCTAAATTAGCCCGTTTGAGCTCCTCCCCTTCCACATACACTAATTCAAAATCGGTATTAAACACAACTATAAGTCCCTTAGGGAAATTTCTAGCGATAGCTGCAAAAAGGACTTGGCTACGCTTTGCTTTATCTTCTGCTATTTTGGTGACTTGTACTTGGTCTTCTAAACTAAGATTAGTCTGAATTAATTTTTGGACCGTTGCTTCAATCTCTTTAGTGCGTTCCGCTACCTTGCTCTCTAATTTATCTGCATACGTTTCCAACTGCGCTTTAGTATTCTGAATTTCGGTAATATCGTTCTGAACTCCTATAAAATGGGTCAATTGCTGTTTCTCGTTATAAAGCGGAGTAATTGTGAGTTCATTCCAAAAAAGCGTACCATCTTTTCTATAGTTTCTTAGTACTACTTTGCAAGGCTTGCCGTTTTGAATAGCTATGGCCAGGGTCCTTATTCCCTCTTGATCATGGTCATCTTTTTGTAAAAAACGACAGTTTTCGCCTAAGACCTCGCTCGGTTGATATCCTGTTATAAGAGAAAAGGCCCTGTTACTATATAAAATAGGTAAATCTGGCTGCTGAGCGTCAACAATAATAACACCATTGCCCGCAGCTTCTAAAGCCCTATTTCTAAGGTGTAATGAGCTCTGAATTGTATTGGTTTCTGTAATGTTTCGTGCAATGGACAGAACTTGATTTTTATTGAACGGCACTAATCGATATTCATAAATGACCGTATCATCGGCAACCGAAGACGCCAACTCTAATGTTGCCATTTCTTGGTTATGAATTACTTTTGAAATTATACTTTTCAGCTTTTTCCCAACTTCTTCAAAAAATAAATTAGTTATATTTTCACCCACTAGTTCCTCTTTTGAGATCCTGAAAGAGGAATCATCTGGAACATGTATTTCCAATATAGTTCCCTTTTTATCATAAATAGACACTACATCGGGCATAGCCTGTAAAATTGCCCTATTTTTCTCCTCACTCTCCCGTAATTTCTGTTCGGCGAAAACTTGTTCCGTAACTTCTAAGCCTGAACTTATTAAGCCTGTAATATTGCCATTTTCATCTTTCAAGAGTGCGTTTCGCCATCTTATTAATTTTCTTCTGTTTCCTTTCGCAAGGACCCAATTTTCATAGATATCTGGCGGCTCTATTACTCCGCTGATAATTTGGCCAAATAACTGGGTAAGTTCTTTTTTTTCTTTTTTTGGTATACAATTATGGAACCAATTTTTTCCAATAATTTCATTTTGGGGATAACCAAGTATTTCACGACCTTTTTGATTAATGAGCTCAATCGTATGATTCTTATTGATTATCAAAAAAATTGATGCTGCCGCGTTTAAATATTGGTTTAGTATTTTTTTTTCCTTTTCTAATGCGTATTCTGTTTGTTTTAGATAGGTGATATCAGTAATTAAACCCTCCAAGAATAACAAGTATCCGTTACTATTATAAACACCTCGGCCTAATTCATTCAAATATTTGGTATTCCCTAATTTATCTTTAACACGAAAAGAAAATTGATAGGGTTCCTTGTTATGAAGTGCCTCTTGTGTTGCATCCCAGATGTGATTCTGATCTGCCTCATATATGATATCCGAAAAATGTACCTTTCCTTCTAAAAATTCATGAGGACTAAAACCTGTTATGGTCTCACAACCATCGCTAATATATTTCATAGTCCAATCTCTGTCATTACTGCAACGATATACAATACCAGAAACATTATCAACTAGGGTACGAAGTTTCCTATCACTTTCAAAAACCGAAATGTCTGCAGGTTTACAAAAAACAATGCCTAAAGTGCTATCTTGAATAACTGTTGACCCAAATCTTATGTCAACCATAAATCTTCCACCATCTTTTCGCAATCCGTAAATCTGTAATGATTCTGAAACACGACTTTGCATTAAATCCTTTATGAGCTCATTTGCAAATAATTTATATATATTCTTTTTGACAAGTTCATTATTTTCATAACCAAACATAAGTTCTGCTGTAGCATTTGCCTTTACAATAGTTCCACTATCGTCAAGCACAAAAAAGCCAGCCAATGAAGTTTCAAAAACAGCTTGGTATATGGCGGTATTTGACAGCTCTTCTTTCATTTTAAAATATTAGGTTTTGACATAATCTTGAATAAATTAATTTTAACACCTTTAGTATCATTCTTCATGTTTGATACTAATTCATTGTACCCATTTATATGCACTGTATAGGTTATTGCCGAGATATTCATATCACTTTATTAGCATCATTTGGTCCTTTACTTGAGTAGCCCAAATTATATATTAGTATCATCTGAAGAAACAAGAATTATTCTTTACAGGAAAACGAGCTATTTTTCTAATAGCGCTTTCAAAAATTAAAAAATAAGCCATCCTCAAATTAAGCCTATTAAGCAACTCGCCTTAACCCCTTCAATTCGTTATTTCCGTTAAATTCAGAAGTAAAGAATTGTACTGTTCTTAGTCAAATATATTATTGTTTAATATCCCCGCATATGATATCGGTCATCAAGCCGGTAGGGAAAAGAGAAAATATGATAAGGGTCATTTTATGGTGCTAAGGAATAGTATATTTTCGAATGCTAAAGAATAATTTTCAAACTATGAAAACAGGTTTGGTACTTTCAGGAGGAGGAGTTCGTGGCGTTGCGCATATAGGTGCAATAAAAGCCTTGGAGGAATATAATATCTACCCTTCCCATATATCTGGAACAAGTGCGGGAGCAGTTGTAGGAGCCTTGTATGCTGGTGGTTGCACTTGGGAGCAGATACTGGACTTCTTTAAAAGCACTCAAATTTTTAGTTTTACCAACTATGCCAGAAGCAAACCGGGATTTGTTGATACGGAAAAGTTCTACGACCATTTAAAATCATACCTCCCAAAAGATAGTTTTGCCTCGTTAAAGACACCTCTATTCGTTACCGCCACCAATCTTTTGGACGGTACCTTAAAAGTTTTTCAGAAAGGTGAACTGATCAAACCAATACTTGCATCCGCAGCGGTTCCTGGACTATTTGCACCCGTATCTTTTAAAGGTGGCTATTATATAGATGGCGGCACATTGAACAACTTTCCAGTAGATCTACTAAAAATACATTGCGACCAAATTGTGGGCGTCTACGTAAATCCGTTCGAAAAAATGAATATTGCCGACCTTAAACATGCCCATAATGTATTGGAACGTGCCTACCACATTATGGTGGCCAATGAAACCATTCTTAAATTTGAAGATTGTGATTTACTCATTAGACCTGAGCGTATGGCCGAGTTTAGTATGTTCTCCTTAAAAAATATAGATATCCTTTTAGAATTGGGATATTCAGCTGCCATAACTGCGTTAAAAAGCAATGACCAACGTATTAAATTAACATCAGAAGCTGAATTTGAAGCTATGAACGGTTTCTGTATAAATGAGCCTAAGTTTAGTTAAATGGTATATTGATATCTTTTAGGCGACTCGATGGTCTTATTGAACTAAGTAGCAATATAAATAATCTATAAAATGAAACATTCCTTTAACACAATTCTGGTTCTGTTTTTGGTAGTAATCGGTATCTCCTGTAACACTTCCAAGAAGGATAAAATAGATAGCCATACGGGCAGAAAAATAATAATTCAAAAACCTTTCTATTCCATAGATACAGCAAATGTTTCATTACTATGGACTGCGTATAAGTTCTCCAATAAAATAGGTGTAAGCGGTACTTTTAATGAATTTAATCTACAATTAAGAACCTATTCAGGCTCCATAGATGAGTTATTGAACAATGCTCAAATAACCATCAATACACATTCGGTAGATACAGGTAACAACCTTAGAGACCCCAAACTAAGAACATATTTTTTTGAAGTTTTTAAGGCAGATACTATTTTAGGAGAAGTAATCGATGCCAGTAACGGTAATGCAGCAATAGTACTAAAAATGAATAAGCTTACAAACGATACTTCATTCAAATATTCAATAAAGGATGATACTTTACAACTATCCACTCATTTAGATCTATTATTATGGAACGGAAAAGATGCCTTGAAATTACTTAATAAAGAATGTTATGACCTCCATACGGGGACTGATGGTATATCGAAACTTTGGCCTGATGTAGATGTAGTATTAAAAATGCCGATTAAAACCCATACAAGTAAGCAATAAAAGTTGATTATCTGCTACACCACATTAAGTGATGGCTATGAAATAAATGACTAAAAATTACAACAGATTAACATAAAGAATTTTAAAGTAGGTAGGATTCAAAAAGACAATACCCTCAGACCAAACCAATTTACATGGACGCATTTTGGTTTTAGCATGAAGGCATTGTTATATAAAAAACTATTAAGCAATTTGTACCTTTTTAGGTGGTACTTTTTTGGCCTCTTCTTTTTTGGTCAGATTAAAACTTAAGATACCGTCATTATATTTTGCTTTTATCGCCTCCTGCTTAATGCTTTCTGGTAATTGCAAAGAGCGCTCAAAGGCGTTATAACTAAATTCCTTTCGCGTAAAGTTGTCATCGATTTCTTCTTCGGAGGTCTGCTTTTCTGCTTTAATGTTTAGGCATCCATCCTCTATGGTCACTTCAAAATCTTTCTTGGCGAAACCGGGTGCCGCCAATTCAATTTCAAAATTATCATCGGTTTCCTTAATATTTAATGCCGGCTCTGATCTTTTACCGTTCCAAAAAGTATCGGGCATCAAATTTCTGGTCCATCCTCGATTATCGAAGAAATCATCCATGTCAAAAAAATCTTGGGTAATCAAGTTTCCAAAGGGTCTTCTTTTAAATTTTACTAGTGACATAACTTATTTGTTTTAAAGGTTATACAATCTATTATATGTCTCTAAAGTAAATGGAACAAGTAGCAAATGA
The DNA here is from genome assembly GCA_938038975.1 of uncultured Maribacter sp. Lineage (GTDB taxonomy): Bacteria > Bacteroidota > Bacteroidia > Flavobacteriales > Flavobacteriaceae > Maribacter. The sequence continues at coordinate 37,618 of CALHVP010000061.1, forward strand.
AATGACTTAGGTCAGTTTCAAAATTTTTTTTTGCCTTTATTTTTGAATAAATAAATAACGAATGTCCATAGATAATTTTGGGATAAAAGGCTTGACAGATAACGAGGTGCTTGCAGCAAGAAAAGCCCACGGAATAAACAAGCTCACCTATAAAAAAGAAACTGGGTTTCTAAATGCCCTTAAGAGTGTTATCAAAGAGCCTATGGTCATTTTATTGTTAGTGGCCTCATCCATCTATTTAATTAGCGGAAATTTGGGAGACGGCATCTTCCTTGCAGCTGCCATTGCGTTGGTAGGCTCCATATCACTCTATCAAGATTCCAAAAGTCGTAGGGCCCTTGAAAAACTGAAAAGTCTAACCCAACCCAACTGCACGGTCATTAGAAATGGGGAAGTAAAAGGCATACCAAGCGAACAGCTCGTTATCGGTGATAGTCTTATGGTCGCAGAAGGGACTTTAATCCCTGCGGACGGAATCATTGTTCACTCCAACGATTTTTCGGTCAATGAATCTATTCTTACTGGAGAGTCCTTTGCTGTTTTCAAGAATGAAGAACATGCAAATAATTCCATTTTTGGAGGTACTACCGTTGCCAGCGGACTGGCCATTGCTACAGTTACTAAAATTGGCAATAAAACGGAGTTGGGGAAAATTGGAAAGAGTCTAGAGAACATTCAGGAAGAAAAAACTCCTTTGGAGCGACAGATTTCCAACTTTGTAAAGAACATGTCCATTTGGGGTGGTGTTGCTTTTCTCTTAGTATGGGGCATCAATTATTTTAAGTCCCATGATGTATTGGATAGCTTACTACAAGCATTGACTTTGGCCATGAGTATTCTTCCAGAAGAAATTCCCGTAGCCTTCACCACCTTTATGGCCTTGGGTGCTTGGCGTTTGATGAAAATGGGGATTGTCGTCAAACAGATGAAAACAGTTGAGGCGTTGGGAAGTGCCACCGTAATATGTGTGGACAAAACAGGTACCATTACACAGAATAAAATGAGCCTAGTTAAACTGTTTACAATGGCCTCGGGAGAAATAAGTTCGGTCGATCAAGATATGAACGAAAACGAGAAAGAACTAGTAAGATTGGCCATGTGGGCAAGCGAACCCATTCCCTTTGACCCTATGGAAACCGCTTTGCACGAGGCCTATATGCAACTGGGTTCTTTTGATGAAAGACCCAACTATATGATGGTACACGAATATCCTTTAAGTGGAAAACCACCTATGATGACCCATATATTTGAAAATAACCAAGGACAAAGAATTATCGCAGCAAAAGGAGCACCGGAAGCTTTTTTTGAAATTTCAAATTTAACCCCTAAAGAAAAAGTGCAAATTGTAGATGCAATAGCAACACTAGGTAAAGATGGTTATCGTCTGTTAGGTGTTGGTCTGGCCGATTTTAAGGGAACCGATTACCCTGAACACCAACAGGATTTTCAGTTTGCATTTAAGGGGATTGTCGCTTTTTATGATCCACCAAAAGAAAATATCGATTCCGTACTACAAGATTTTGATACGGCAGGTATCAATGTGAAATTGGTAACCGGTGACTATGCTGCTACGGCCACGGCAATTGCAAAACAAATAGGTTTTAAGGGATATGAAAACTGTATGTCCGGCGAAGAATTGATGCAACTAAGTGATTCAGAATTACAAAAAAAAGTAAAGGATACCCAGGTATTTACAAGAATGTTCCCAGACGCCAAATTACGAATTATTACCGCCATTAAAGCAAATAAAGAAGTGGTAGCTATGATCGGTGACGGTGTAAATGACGCGCCTGCATTAAAAGCCGCCCATTTTGGTATTGCCATGGGCACCAAAGGAACAGAAATTGCAAAACAAGCAGCCTCGCTAATTCTGGTAGACGATAATCTATCCAAAATGTTGGACGCGATTGCCATGGGTAGGAAAATATATACCAACCTTAAAAAAGCGATACAATATATCATCTCCATTCACATTCCCATTATTTTGACCGTTTTTATTCCGCTAACCTTGGGTTGGCTGTACCCGACCATCTTTTCCCCCTCCCATGTTATTCTCTTGGAATTGATTATGGGACCTACCTGTTCCATCATCTATGAAAACGAACCCATGGAGGAACATACGATGCTGAAAAAACCCAGACCGTTTACTACCACTTTTTTTAAATTCAAGGAACTTGTCACCAGTATCATACAAGGCTTAGCAATTACGGTGGGTGCCTTATCAGTGTATCAATATGCCGTTTCCCAAGGTTATAATGAATACGTAACACGAACGATGGTTTTTATGGTATTAATCGTAGCCAATATATTTCTGACCTTGGTTAACCGTTCTTTTTACTTTTCGATAGGTACCACCCTAAAATATAAGAACAATTTGGTTCCTTTAATGATCGGGGTTACCATCACCATTGCCGCCCTATTGCTTTGGGTGCCAATATTTACGAGTTTCTTCAAGTTCAAAACCCTGAATAGCCATCAATTAGCGATTTGTATCGTATCCGGAAGTACTTCCGTTCTATGGTATGAGCTAATTAAATGGAGAAAGAGAAGAATAATGGGGTGAGTTCCCGTTTCCTACAATTTCACGATTTGAGTTACAATATAAGACCTAAAAACAGCATAGGAAATAGTTCAAGCAAATCTCAATTAATTTCTTTTATATTTACTTTAAACCAAAATTTAAATACTAAACTTGACCAAAAACCCTACTTCATCGTACTATGATAAAAAAGATAGTTTTTTATGCTTTCCTAACAGCGCTTGGAGCTGTATTGTTCGTAAACCCAAATTTTAAAACAATTGCCTCTGGTATAGCTATTTTACTTTTCGGCATGATTATGCTGGAGGAAGGATTTAAGGTCTTCGCTAAAGGCCCACTTCAAAAAATTCTACAGAAAGCAACGGATAAGTTGTACAAAAGTATCACTACAGGAGCGCTAGTTACCGCATTTATTCAATCCAGTTCTTTAGTATCAGTAATTACCATTTCCTTTATAAGCGCTGGGCTAATTAGTTTGAGTGGTGGCATAGGATTAATTTTTGGAGCCAATATAGGAACCACTGCTACCGCTTGGCTCGTTGCAGGTTTTGGATTAAAAATACAAATATCGACTTTGGCCATGCCTATGCTTGTATTTGGCATCGTTTTTTCCTTACAAAAAAACAGCTCTTTAAGAGGACTAGGAAATATCTTGGCCGGGCTGGGCTTTTTCTTTTTGGGAATTCATTATATGAAAGAGGGTTTTGATGTTTTTAAAGAATATATTGACCTTACAAAATATGCGATTCCTGGGTTTTTAGGTGTCCTTGTATATGCAGCAATTGGAATCGTTGTCACTACGATCCTTCAATCCAGCAGCGCGACCTTAGCTTTAATATTAACAGCGTTGGCCAGTGGACAAATTGAATATGAAAATGCGCTTGCCATTTCTGTAGGTGCGAATATTGGTACTACAATTACCGCTGTTATAGGTTCTTTAAGCTCCAATGTTGCGGGAAAAAGATTAGCAGGGGCTCATTTAATATTCAATTTTGTTACGGGGATTGTGGCCTTGGCAATTATTTTTCCCCTTGCAGATTTTGTAAACTACCTTTCTACTTTTATTGGCATCTCTAGCCAAGATTTCACCCTTAAACTGGCCATGTTTCACACGATTTTCAATGTTCTTGGTGTCCTAATAATGATACCTTTCATAAAAACAATCGAAAAGTTCTTGATGCGATTTTTCAAGGAAGAAGAAGGAAAAGGTATCGAGGAGCCTAAATATTTGAACGAAAGTATTTTGGAGTTCCCCAGTACGGTTGTTAGCGCATTAACAAAAGAATCCAAGTCTTTATATGAAAACGCTGTTTTTGAAATTGTTACCCATGCCTTCAATATTCATACATCGGATATAAAGTCAGGTTTAAAATCCAAGGAGATCATAAAAAAATCAAAAGAAGACTTGAAAACAGATGTACGTGGTCTTTATTACAGCAAGGTAAAAACTATTTATGGGGAAATTATAAGGTATGCAACTGTAGCCCAAAGCACCTTGAAAATGGGTGAAAATATGAATGATAGAATTACAGAGATTAAAATTGCAAGCCGCAAAATGGTAGAAATCATAAAAACCGTTATGGAACTAGGCATTAATGTATCGCTCTATTTAAATTCAGAGAATGCCCATATGGCCAACGAGTACAATAAGTTTCGCAACAAAATAGTTAAAGTTTTACGCGTCATAAACTTGTTCCGAACTCAAAATAACAAAGAACTCCATTTTCATAAACTTATAAAACTGAGAAATGAGGCCAAGAAGGGTAAATATCAAACAACTAAATCCATAAACGAACTTATCAGCAAAAATTTAATTACTGCCGAGATGGCTTCTTCGTTGGTTAACGATAAGGATAATTTAAATGATATTATTAAAAACCTGATTTCAGTGGCAGAATTACTCTATGGGAAAAAGGATAGTATATTAGATACTGTAAAATAAGAGAATAATAGGTTTCAGCGCAATTCCTCACTAATTGGTTTTTATAGTAGATTTTTCAGCGCGGTCTAGTATGATATTTATCATTTTGAAAACCGCAACTATCCACTAGTTTTAGGCCAAGATTATATGCTTGGAATATAGTCTATCAAGAGTAAATAAAGACAAAACCTATGTGGACATTCAAAAATTTTAATATTGCCGACTGGTTTTCATTTTACCGTGTTGCCGCAATACCCTTGTTAATAATACTGTTATGGTACGGAGAACAAAACCTATTCACCTGGTTTTTACTCATTAGCTACAGTACCGATGCCATAGATGGGTATTTAGCAAGGAAACTCAAAATAACAAGCGCTAGGGGTTCTCAATTAGATTCTATTGGCGACCAGCTAACCTTCGCAATGGGTTTAATGGGTCTTATCGTTTTCGAGATTACCTTTATAAAAGAGAATATCCTACTCATTCTAGTTGCATTTTTGCCTTACCTCCTTCAAATGGTAATCGCTTTTGTAAAATACGGTAAAGCGACCTCCTTTCATACCTATCTTGCAAAAGCCTCTGCTGTTGTTCAGGGAGTATTTATTTTATGGCTCTTATTTTTTGGTCCAGTGTATTGGCTCTTCTATTTTATGATTGTTCTAGGTCTTTTGGAAACTTTGGAAGAGATTACCCTAATTTTTATGTATGATACTTGGGTAGCCGACGTAAAGGGATATTGTTTTGCGCTAAAAGATATAAGAAGAGATAATGTAGAAAATACCGTAAAGGAATAAAATATGCGATCCTACTCTTTTTTTTCAATAGTTCTTCTATGCATGGTACTATTGCTCATAGATATCTTAGCTTTTTATTGGTTGTTATCCATCACCCGGCCAATTACATCGATAGTACTTAAAAACAGTATTTATGCGGCCTTTTGGGTTTTTACGATTGGTTTGATAACGTCTATTTTACTGCTAAAAATAAAACTGGAATTAGTAGCCCCTGAACGTCAACAGCTTCTAATATCTAGGTTGTACGGGCTTACGGTATCATCCTTCATCCCTAAACTGATTTTTGTAGTGGTAATTAGCATCCTTTATTTTACCAATTTTGTGTTTTCCGAAAAAGAGTCCCTGATAGTAATACCACTTATTGGTGTTTTTTCTGGTTTTCTCCCTTTTTTTGTGATTCTTTATGCCGTCTTTAGTGCGGTATATCGTTTTAAGGTACATCATGTTAAATTGAAATGTGAACAATTACCAATACATTTCAAAGGCTTGCGTATTGTGCATATATCCGACCTTCATTTGGGTAGTTTCAACTTCAAGTACCATACATTAGAAGATGCCATTAAAAAAATAAACCATCTAAAGACGGATTTTATCTTCTTTACTGGGGATTTGGTAAACAACTTTGCATGGGAACTAAGAGGTTGGGATTCCGTTTTAAGTCAGTTATCCGCTAAGCTGGGGAAATATGCCGTATTGGGTAACCACGATTACGGGGATTACAGCCAATGGTCGTCCGAAGGCAAAAAAGAACTGAATTTTAAAAATATCCTAGATTTTTATAAACGAATTGGTTTTAAACTATTGATGAACGATGCGGACCTAATTGAAAAAAAGAATGAAAAGATAGCTATTGTGGGTGTAGAAAATTGGGGAAATCCGCCTTTTAAACAATATGGGGATTTGAAAAAAGCCTTAAAAAATGTCAGTAATATTTCCTTTAAAATTTTATTATCACATGACCCCTCGCACTGGCTAGAGGAAGTGGTATTTCATACAGATATAGCAATTACCCTTGCTGGACATACCCATGGGATGCAGGCCGGTATCAACCTTAATAACAAAAAATGGAGCCCTATAAAATATAAATACGAACATTGGGCGGGCTTATATAAACAAGGCTTGCAATACCTATACGTGAACAGGGGTTTGGGATGGATGGGCTTTCCAGGTAGATTGGGCATGCGGCCAGAAATCACATTGATTGAACTTGAGAGAGAATAATTTTGTTCTGAGAAACCTATATTGAAAAGAACGTAAAACGAAAAGTAGAATATTGATGGTGTCTATTGTGCGAAATACACTTTCTAAAGCTCTGGCTTTCTTTTTTTTATTCTGTGGATGTGCAACAGGTTGTACTTTGCCAAAAAACCTTGTGGAAGGCACAAGGAATAGTCCTACTGCTCGGAAATCAGAAGTATACAACACAACTGAAGGCACCACAGCGCTTACAGCCACAGAAGAATACGGTTCTCATCTGCATGACCAGATTTTTATAAATTCTGATGGCAATACGCCTTTAGTAGGAGTTACCGGAGATACTAGCTTAAACAAAATCAAAATAAATGGAGAACGTGAAATGGCAACGAAGGATAGTGTTATTAGAATCAGACTTGAAATCGTTGCTGTTTTAGGAATTAAAAGCGCTGTTGCGGATAAAATTGTAGAAAATTATTTAAATAGTGAAAAAAAGATACCCGGTGGTCATTGTCTAACCGTAAGCAAAACCCGTTTTGAAAAAGCGTATAAAGAAGTTTATGGTCATGCACTGTATCAAGATTTACCGGATAGTATGGCCACAAAATCCTTTACCCCTAAACAGGTATTCAATATGCTTTATTCATCTGCGTCAGAGCCACAACAAGGATGGCGAAGCCTTCCAGAAAAATATAGAGGTAAAGGTAATGCTGGTGCTATTGCTTATGCCGGTATGGGCACCTTAGTTAATACATTAGAAATTTGGGGTGGTCAATTAAGACCTGGAGCACTCATGCAAGTCTGGCGGTTTAAAGAAGACTACGAGCAGGTGGTGCGAGGCGTGGATGTTAAAAAATTAGACCCGTATGGGCATTCCTTCATTTTCATGGGGTATGTACGTGACGAGGATAATACTATTATCGGCATAAATATTGCAGATCAAGGGTTTCAGAGTTATCGTCCATTGGTACCTACTGATTATGAAGTCTGGTGGGCAGCTAACCTTAGCATCTAAGGTGGAAATCGTCAGGTCTCGTATGAAATTTAACGTTCCTTTTGAAATTCATTTTGGAATAAACCGTTAGAGCTATTAGAGGTTAACCTTTTATTTAATAAAACTAATCATGTTATTTTTTTCCTTGTTTCTTCTGTTAGGACTTGATGTCAACATGCCCCCAAAAATTGAATCGCCTATAGACTATAACATCGTTGAAGAAATACCTGTTTCTAATATTGAAATTATGGTGTTTAATGACACTCTGAAATCGAAACTAGAAACGAATTTGGACACGATATCCTACGCAGATACCAAAACAGATATTGATCAACTCCGAAAACGTTTAAAAGAAAAACATAAGTTGGATAAAATTTCTCTTGACTATATAAAGACAGTATTCACAACTCATTTAGTAGATAAAATAATTCCTCATTGGTACGGTACTCCTTGGAGTTTTGGAGGTCATACTGCTGTACCAAACCAAGGTAAGATTGCATGTGGTTATTTTATCTCTACCACACTACGAGATATGGGCATTAAGCTAAATCGCTATAAATTAGCACAAAAATCTCCTATAGATGAGGGTAAGGTTATTAGCTGCGGATCAGATATTTATACTGTCGTGCAGGATGTTCCTGAAAAAGCATTTGAAGAAATTGATCGATTAACTAAAGAAGGACTCCACTTTATTGGATTTGACGAGGGACATGTGGGCTATCTTCTAAAACGCGAGGGTGAATTACTTCTCATTCATTCCAACTATCTATCCCCAGTTTCGGTTTGTATAGAACCTCTCAAGGAATCAAGGGTTTTTAAAAGCTTTTCCAAATTCCACCTTGTGGAAATATCTAATAATGATTTCCTAATAAAACGTTGGCTTAATAATAGAACCGTGTTGTAATGGATACAAATCCGGGTATTTTATATTCTATTCTTTAAGACTACAGTCAACTTTTCAATATTTAAAAAATATCATAGGAACTAGATGCTTTTACTCAAGCTATGGTTTAGAACAAATATTTTATGGATAACCAAGATATAATTTGCTTTGGATAGCTTTATACGTCAGAACATCAATAAAAGCTAGAAACGAACTATTAGGAATAGTAGTTACAACTTCTCTCCAAATGCCAAATCACCAGCGTCACCAATACCAGGAAGAATATAGCCTTTGGCATTCAGCTCTGCATCAATTGTGGCAATCCATAAATGGGTGTTCTCTGGAAAGACTTGTTTCACATGCGCAATACCTTCTTTTGAACCAATAACCGAAATAATATGAATTTGTTTAGGCTTTCCATGGTCTTTTAGTGCATTTAGTACGTTTTCTAAAGTTTTCCCTGTCGCCAACATTGGGTCCGTGAGTACTAATATTTTATTTTCCAATGATGGTGCTGCAAAATACTTCACAATAACCTCAAAGGCATCGGCATCCCCACGATGATGTCGGAATGCTGAAATAAAAGCGTTCTCAGCACCATCAAAATAATTTAACATACCTTGATGCAAGGGTAATCCGGCCCTTAAAACGGAACAGAGCACTAAATTATCCACAGGTAAAGACATTTCTTTGCTCCCTAGCGGAGTTTTAACGGTTTTGATATGATACGTCAAGGACTTACTCATTTCATAACTGAGTATTTCACCAATGCGCTCAATATTTCGTCGAAAACGCATTGAATCTTTCTGGATACCGGTATCCCTGATTTCTGCTATAAACTGATTTAATATGGAATTTCCTTCACTAAAGTTATGAATGTTCATAATAGAGTTTGATTATCTGAAAAATACGATTATTTAGTTAAGTACTACAACTTTCCCCACCCTCTTTGACACCCAGCTTGTGTAGAAATTTTTCCATTAAACACCATCGTGTAAATGCTGATTGTAATAAGTTAGCCCCAACGAAAAGGGTAAACCACAACCAATTTATATTAACGTACATAGCTAACAATACGCTAATAATAATAAAAGTTCCTGCAATGGCTCTGATATATCTATTTATCATAATATTAATATCTTAAGGTTTAAATAAATTTTTCAATTGGTACCGCAACGGCCCTAATGGGGTTGTTCGTTTCCAGATTACTATTAAATTCTTTTATGAGTTTAAAAAGCCCATCAATATTATCATCTTCAGTAAAGGAAAAAAATAAGTTGGATTCCACCCCGCTTTTCTGGCTAGGGAACCAACTAGATGAACGTACCACGGCTGTTGGATTTTTATAGCCATCAATATCCGAACCACTAAAGCGATCAATATTCGCTTCTTTAAAAAGTCGAAACAGGTCTTTCTCAAACGCTTCTACAACGGTTACAATCAGTAGTTTCATTGTTATTTGTTTTATTTAGTATTCACTTTTGTTTCAGGATACTTCTTCCGCTCAATCATATAGTATACCAACGGCACAACCAATAAAGTTAATACGGTAGACACGATGGTACCTCCCATGAGTGATATGGCTAAACCTTGAAAAATAGGGTCAAAAAGGATCACAAAAGCACCAATAACCACAGTCCCTGCCGTTAACAGAATTGGCGTTGTTCGAACGGCACCCGCTTCAATGGCGGCTTGCTTTAAGGGTATACCATCCGCTAATCGTAAATTGATAAAGTCGATAAGTAATACCGAGTTACGCACCATTATACCGGCCAAGGCAATCATTCCTATAAATGAAGTTGCTGTAAAAAATGCCCCCATAATCCAATGCCCCAGAACTATACCGATTAAAGACAATGGAATCGCAACCATCATTACGATTGGGGCCTTAAAGTTTTGGAACCATCCCACGATTAAAATATAAATCAAGATAATGGCGCCCAAAAAAGCAATACCTAGATCCCGAAATACCTCTAAGGTTATCTGCCACTCGCCGTCCCATTTTACGGTGTAATTATCTTCAAAATCGGGCTGACCCAAGTAACGTTCCTGCAACTCATAGCCTTGGAGTAATGGAATTTCTTTTAGCTTCTCCTCCATCCCCAAAATAGCATAGGCAGGACTCTCCAATTCCCCGGCCATATCGGCCAAGACATACACTACTCTTTTTTGGTTCTTTCTAAAGAAACTCTTAGCACTCGTGGTCTCTTGGATATCTACCAAGTCGATAATAGGGACCATATTACCCATTTTTGACCTTATCTGTAGTTGGGCAATATCGCCAATGGTAGATTTTTCTTTTTCGTCCAGAGCCAGGACTAAACCTATTTGCTGGGTAGCATCGGCATCGTATAGGTTAGTTATTGCGCGATTGGACAAAGCCATATTCATAGTATGGGCAATTTGCATGGGTGCAACACCATATAACATTGCTTTTTCCTTATCTATGGTGAACATATATTCCCTTTGATCAGCTTCTACCATCCAATCAATATCTACCACATCTTCGGTGTTGTTAAGAATATCTTGAATATGGTCGGCAATCCGTATCTGCTCCTCATAGTCCGGGCCATATACCTCAGCCACAATAGTGGACAAAACAGGAGGCCCTGGAGGTACTTCGACCAATTTTACATTAGCATTATATTTAGCAGCAATACGCTGTATTTCTGGTCGCAACAGTTTTGCAATATCATGACTTTGAGCACTACGTTCGCCCTTGTCCACCAAATTCACTTGTATATCGGCCATATTGCTACCACCGCGTAAGTCATAATGCCGTACAAGACCATTAAAGGTAATAGGCGCTGACGTACCTACATAGTTTTGATAGTTGACCACCTCGGGTCGGGTCGCTAAATATTGAGCAATTTCCTTGGCAACAACTCCCGTACGTTCTAAGGTGGTTCCTTCCGGCATATCGATTACTACCTGAAATTCGTTTTTATTATCAAAAGGCAGCATCTTCACGGCTACGGATTTTGTAAAGAACAATACCATAGACCCCATCAGTAAAATAAAAGTACCTCCTAAGAACAACCAACGTTTTTTTGAATTCTCGATCAGAGGTCGCTCAAATCTATCGTACAATCTATAAATAAGGGTGTCTTCCAAAGGCTTTTGAACTTTTTCTGGTTGTCCTTTTTTGTCTTTTTCCCGCAAGAAAATATACCCTAAATAAGGTGTAATGGTCAAGGCCACAAACAAGGACAATATCATGGCTATAGATGCGCCAATAGGCATAGGTGCCATATAGGGCCCCATTAAACCAGATACGAAAGCCATGGGCAATACCGATGCAATAACCGTGAAAGTGGCTAAAATGGTGGGATTACCCACTTCATTAATGGCATAAAGTGCCGCTTGCTTAAAAGGCAGCCGTTTCATCTTAAAATGGCGGTGCATGTTCTCTGCTATAATAATGGAGTCATCCACCACAATACCGGTAACAAATACCAAAGCAAACAGGGTAATCCTATTTAAGGTATAATCCAGCATGTAATAACTCAACAAGGTCAGAGCAAAGGTAATAGGTACCGATAAAAACACCACAAGCCCCCCACGCCATCCCATGGCTAGCATGACCACAAAAGTAACCGCAATGATAGAGCCAATGAGATGCAACAGTAGTTCCGATACTTTGTGGGAAGCCGTTTCCCCATAGTTTCGGGTCACCTCCACATGTACATCATCTGGAATCAAGGTGGTACGCAGGTGGTCTACCTTATCGATAATCACCTCAGCAATGTTCATGGCATCCGCCCCTTTTCTTTTAGCCACGGAAAGTGTCACCGCAGGATATTCCGACCGGTACTCAGCAGCTTTTTCACTCGCCTGCCCAAAACCTAGGCTTACGTAATTCTGAGGCACTTCCGGACCATCCACGATTTGGGCTACCTGTTTCAGGTAAATGGGACGATTTTGCTGTACGCCCACCACAAGGTTTTCCACATCTGTAACCGATGCTAGAAAATTCCCTGTCGTTACCAGGAATTCCGTATCATTTTTATCGAAGCTGCCCGCACTTAGCTGTGCATTGTTGGCCCGAATCATTTCAGCTACAGTTAAAAAATCCTGTCCACTGGCCGCTAGCTTTTCTTTGTCCAACACCACGCGTAACTGGCGGTCCTGACCACCTATTTTATGGGTTATGGCCACATCGTTTACCTTTTTGATCTCGCTTTCCAGCTCTTGTGCCATTTGGCCTAGTTGGTAACTATCGTAGTGTTCGCTCCAAAACGTCAAACCCAACATCGGCACATCATCAATGGCACGGGTCTTTACCAACGGGAAGGTTACTCCTTGCGGCATTTGGTCCATGTGCTTGTTGATCTCGTTGTACAACTTTACAAAAGAACGCTCAATATCTTCGCCTACATAAAACTGTACGATTACCATACCCTGTTCCTTCATAGACGTAGAGTAGACATATTCCACCCCTTTAATGTTACTTATCAATTGCTCTAAAGGCTTTATTACACGCGATTCAACCTCCGTTGGACTAGCCCCTGGATACCCCACAAAAATATCTGCCATGGGCACATCTATCTGAGGCTCCTCCTCACGTGGTATTAAAAATGAACTGTATACCCCAATGACCATAAAAACAATCATTAAAAGCACCGTTAGTTTACTGCTTATGAACATCTTGGCAATCTTGCCTGCTATTCCTTCCTTCATGTGTTTTTGTGTTATTAGTTGGGCGTTTCCTCCTGTCGGCGGACGGGCTTTACACTTTTACTCCTCGCCAACTATCGTTGCCTGCGGGGTAACCGTTGCAATCCCTAACGCAAGCTTTTTATTGTATTGAAATATGTGCTCCGTTATACAGCTTTCCTTCAGCCTTAAGTATGTATTGTTCATTTGTGGATAGGCCAGACAGCACCTCTACTTGATTTCCCACAACTCTGCCCAAACGCAACCATCGTAATAACGCTGTATTCCGTTCACTTACCGTGTAAATACCACTCAATTGGCCATTTTCGACTACGGCTTCCAACGGAATCAGTATTGCACTTGAAGCCCCTTTCCCTTCCATAGGAAACTGAACCGTTGCATACATCCCCGATAATACATTAGCATCTGTTTCCGCTAGTACCACCTTTACCATATACTGTCCGCCAGTGTTTTTAGAAGAAGTACTTACCTCGGTTACACTTCCTTTCACTGTTTTATCCAAGGCTTTCAAAAGCACTGCTACCTCAGTGTTGTTCTGTATCCCTAATATTTCGGATTCCGGTACCATGGCCATAATCTGGTAGGTTCCAGGCGACTCCATTTCCAGCAAAGGCATTACCGGGTTTGCCATATCTCCAGCTTTAATAAATTTATTGGTAACTACGCCACTGAAAGGAGCTCGGATATTGGCGTATGATAATTGAGCATTTACCTCGTTCTTCATTTCTTGGGCGGCACTTAATCGGGCTTTGGCCATTTCGTAATGTGCCGTGATATCATCCAGTTCCTTTTGGGAGGCGCTCTTGTCATTAAAGAGTGCGGTAAAGCGTTGATAGTCTTTTTGGGTATTGTTAAAGGCCGCTTGTGCCTCAATAATCCCTGCGTTTACCTGGGCTAGTTTTGCAGAAACATCTGCGTTATTAATACTCAACAACAGCTGCCCTTTGGTCACCTTGTCTCCCATATCCACATAAATCTTGTCTACATAGCCCATCATTCTAGTGCTAATATCCGCACTGTTCACCGCTTCGATTTTTCCGCTGACTGACAAAAAATTAGTGTCCGTATTTTGGGACGTCGTCCTTACTTCTACAGAAACGACCGGAGCGTTGTTGGTAGTTGCTTTTGTTTCTTTGTCGCCACAACTTGTCAAGGCCAGCGTTACCGCCAAAAATGCTGTTGGTATGTATTTTTTATTTTTCATGGTTGTAATGGTATTGCTTTTGCTATCTATTTATATTTTTTAATCAAATAATTTATTGTAGAACTTACGGAGTAGTTAAAAATTGAACGTAGACCAGTGCATAATTGTGTTGAAAAATAGTAGCATAATATTCCAATTGCTTTTGAGCATACTGGGTTTCTGCGGTTAAGAGATCTGTTGTTTTTTCCAAGCCTTGTTCAAATCGGTTGGTAAGAATCCTAAGGGATTCTGAGGATTGCTCTAAGGCAAGGGAAGTGAGTTTCAAGTTGTTTTGCGCATCTTGTAGCATACGCATGGCCCTATTAAGTTCTATCTGACTCTCCGCTTTATACTGTTGTAGTTCTAATGTTGACCTTTCAAATTCTGCCTTACTTTTTTGTGCTTTTCCAAAGCGCTTGCTACCTTCAAGAATGTTCCATTTCAACTCCGCACCAAACAAATATCCATCCGTATCCCCTTGAAAAATTTCATCATCGTGGAGTTCATACGTTCCAAAAGCATTTAAACGAGGTAAGAAAGACATCTTATCCGCTTTATGCATTTGCTGATACGCTTCTGTAGCGGACACCATCGCCTGGATATCGGCCCTATCCTCCGTTACAGAAGCATTTGCTTGTATCATGGCTTCCACCGGCCATACCATTAAAGTATCCAAGGGCTTTAAAAGCGCATAGCTGGTATCGTTCATTAATACGGATAATTGGTTACTGGCATTCAGCACGTTACTTTGTGTATATTGCAATTGGTTTTCAACTTCAGCGACCCTTACGTTCACAGCCAAAACATCTGATTTTTGCAGATATCCCTGTTCAAAGCTGTTATGGGCAATGCGCTGGTTCTCCATAGCAGTTTCTTTCACCTTTTGTAATACAGCTACCGTTTTGTACGCCAACTGCAATTGCATATAGGCTTTATCCACCTCCAGTGTTATGTACTGTCCTTGACGTGCCGATTGTAGCTCCATTGCTCTTAATTTGAACTTGGCAGCCTTACGTTGATGCATCCCATCAAAATTCAAAAGGGGCTGTTCTATGGTAAGCCTCGTGGCATAATCCTCTATTTGTTGTGGATTGTTCAACAAATCGGGATTAAAGTCGTTCGCAGTTAAAATACCCTGATTCAATTTGGAACCGAAAGCCATCAAAGGATTTGTAGTCGCTATTCCCGTATGGCTAACACCAATCGTTGGAAGGATAATGGCATTGGTCTGTTTAAAATCTCCCTTAGATATCAATACATCTTGTCGAGCTATTTTTAAGGTGTTATTCCCTTCCTTAACTTTTGCTAAGACTTCCTGTTTCGAAATCAGAACTATTTCCTGAGCGTTTGTAAGTAGTTGAAATAGAAATACTACCAGCATGAATATGATGTTTTTCATTCGATTACTTTTTTTTAGTTTACTTATGCAAAACTATAGGCTTAATGAGGGCTGGTCAGTAACCTAGGTTACTGACCGCATAATATATACGTATCGGTCATTACCGCAATCCAGATTTTAATATCTCGATTCGGGAATTTTAGTGGTAGTAACGCAAGCAGCCTATTGGAGTTTATTTTTGGTGATAAACCAATAGCTAATACCTGCAGAAAAATAGAAAGTACTTTCCAAATCTTCCGTTATAATTGTATCTGCCGTCGTTATCGTAGCACTGGTTTGGGGGAATGCCAGTACAGGGGTAAAGGAAAAAATAAACTGTTTGTGATAGTATTGCAAGGGAAGGCTTAGCTCGACATTTAAAATATTGAACTCCGAAGCTTCCTGAATCTCAACTGTTGTTGAAACGGTTGAGCTAGAACCACCAGAACCTTGCCCCTGACCTTGTCCCTTTCGATTCCCCAAACGGCTAGTACTATAATATTCCTGATAGAAATATTGAGATCCCGCATATACCGATATGGATGGGCCAATTAAAAAACTCTTGTCATTGTTATAAAAAAAACGGTCCAACAAAAGGCCTACAAAAATATCCGTAGAACTACCGTCATTGAAATAAGTGCTAGCCATTAAGGATACTTCCAGTGCTTTTAAATCATAGCTGAGAAAACCGGAGATGTCTCCCAAAACAGAGGATTTTGCATTATAGCTATCGTCGTTAAAAAAATAGGCTGTGCTGGAAATGCCTCCACCGAGTTTTTCGCCACCAAAGGTATATCCAAAACTGGTCAGGAACAGATCTACCCTATTCTCTTCTGAGCCCACCAAATAGGATACTGAGGCATCTACAAAAAAACCGGACGTATCATAATACCCTATGGAAGGAAAAATATAAGGCGCTACAATGGAATCTCGCCTTCCCATAAAGACGGCGTCATTGATATAACTGATGTCCGTTAAGACATAAGATTCTGAATTTCCCGAGATTTCCTCGGTGGATTTTTTGTTGTTCTGTGCCATCAAAAATAGGGGCATGCAAAACAACACAAATGAATAGATGTGCCAAGTTTTCATGATTGTGAAATTTAGATGAGAAAGAAATGGGCTTTGCCATTTGGTCATGGCAAAGCCCACAAATACATTTTATCTAGTTGCCTTTTTACCTTTCTTTTTCGTCGAAGGTTTTTTGACTCCATTTTTCATCATCTTCTTATTGGTCATCTTATTCTTCTTAACCATCATTTTACGATGTTGGTACATGTTCTTGAACTTGGCCCCATCCATATTGATGCATTCCCCATCCTGAAGTCTCAATTGTTTGCGCTGTGCATCTTGATAACTGCCATCGGGATTTACAATCATGCCATCGCCAAGATTTACTTGATTTTGGAGACGGTTCTGCTCCCTATTTCTTATTTGAAAGACTTCGCCTTCTATCATCATTATCTGATACCTACTTTGATTACGCTCTTGCATCTGTGCTTGGCCCAATCCTTTGTTTTCTTGTTTTACCTTGTACCTGTATTGATATTCGTTACGATACTTGATGCCATCATTGTCCAAACATTCGCCATCTTGAAGACGCAATCTATCACGATCCCTTGTCATATAAGAGCCGTCAGGATTCACTACGGTACCATCGTTCAAGGTGATTGGGTCCTGCAATCGTATTTGATCTCGATCTCGAATTTGGAGTACATCGCCATCGACCAGCATGAGTCGGTCTTGGTCTCGGTCTTGCACTTTATCTTGATCTTGGGCGGTTAATAGGCTTGTTCCTAAAATTATATAAGCTGCTACTAAAAATATTTTTTTCATTGCTATAGTTTTAAATTCACACTAGGTCAAATGTATTCCTGGTTTTACTCTCCTGAAATGACTTACATCAGTAACTCGTTAATTTAGTTGCCAGAATTGTTTTACATAATAAAGCGCTCCTTGTAACGAGAGCCTCTTTCTTCAAAAAAAACAATCGATATTTCTGTTTCAAATTTTTAAACACTTTTTCCAAATACTTTAGCTTAACCTGTGCTGGTTTTTTGATAGAATGACTTACGTCATGGTGTTGAAAATATTCAATAGCTATTTTTATCTTTTCGGTAACATAGGTTACAGTATTTAATATTGAAAGGGAGTATATTTTAAAAAATAAAATCATCTAGAAAACAAACCGCCCAATGAAAAGAAGAAGATTTATGAATAGAGCCGTATTAGGTTCGGCTACTACAATCTTAGGCACGGATATCGTGTTTAGCTCTTTCATGCCAAAAGGCTATCAACCCTTGATACTACAAGATCCGAATCCTTTTGAAATGTTCAATAAGGATAAGGGTATGGAGGTACTGAATGATAAACCATGGAACATTGAGGCCAAGGCGCATCTTTTGGATGATAAGATCACTCCCAATAAATACATGTTTATAAGAAATAATGGGCTTATTCCAGAAAATATAGATGCCAGTTCTTGGACATTGACCATTGACGGTGAATCTGCAAAACAGCAGAAAACATTTACCCTTTCGGAACTAAAGTCAAATTTTCCGCAATACACCTATCAGCTTACGTTGGAATGTGGTGGCAACGGTCGTAGTGAATTCGATCCTCCGGCCAAAGGCAACCAATGGACAGTCGGTGCCGTATCATGCGCTACATGGACTGGGGTAAGATTACGAGATGTTTTGGAAACCGTTGGCATAAAAGACGACGCCATTTATATTGGTTACCATGCTGCCGATGTCCATCTTAGTAGAGATCCAGATAAAGAATCGATTTCTAGGGGTGCTCCAATACCCAAGGCCTTACAAAATGAAACACTATTGGCCTTTAAAATGAACGGAGAAGATATTCCCATAGCACATGGCTATCCTTTACGACTGGTAGCCGGTGGTTGGCCGGCCTCGGTTTCAGGTAAATGGGTCAACAGAATCAGTGTGCGCAATAAAATACATGACGGTGAAAAAATGACGGGTACATCGTATCGCGTTCCTTGCAACCCCATAGCACCGGGAGAAAAAGTAAAGGATGAAGACATGTGTATTATCGAGTCAATGCCCGTGAAGTCATTGATAACCTATCCGAAGTCAGGTGCGACCATTAAAATAGGAAATCAATTGAACATCCGAGGCCATGCTTGGGCGGGAGAACTGGAGGTTTCGAAAATGGAATATTCCATAGATTTTGGTACTACTTGGACAATCTGTCCCATAGAAAAACCCTTTAACCCCTTGGCTTGGCAACATTTTTCCGCCGCTGTAGATTTTCCCAAGAAAGGTTATTATGAGGTATGGGCAAGAGCCACAGACTCCAAAGGAGTTAGCCAACCTATGTTATTACCTGGTTGGAACCCAAAAGGATATTTAAATAATGCATGTCATAGAATTGCAATAAAAGTCGGGTAATGGTAGACCATGAAAAACTTGTTCAAAGCATAAAACAGATACGGAAATTGATGGTTGTTATAGTCTTGTGTTTTGTTGCTGTAGCGAGTATTCTGTTATATGTATTGATAGATCCCACAGGCTCCACTTTTAAATCAAAACAATCTTTGCAAGAATATGTAAAAGTACTAGAAGTAGACGAAGTGGGTTTTGATAAGATAGAAAATGGCATCCACGTAAGAACGGGGCTTATAGAAGCAGAGGGATTGACGGAGGTAGTCAATAATTGCACCAACTGCCATTCCGCAAAATTGGTTACACAAAATAGGATGAACAAAGAACAGTGGATAGCCACTATACGCTGGATGCAGGAGACACAAAATCTTTGGAATCTGGGAAACAAAGAGGAAATTATAGTGAATTATCTGGTAACCAATTATCCCTCTAAAAAAAAGGGTAGAAGAGAAATCTTGACCAATATAGAATGGTATGAATTAAAGAATTAGACTATATCACTTTGATGAGCTGCCCTTTGAAAAAGATAGTATTACAATTATAAATAAATAGAATATGGAAAAGTATATTGAAGCATTTTGGAATTCTTTTACGGGAAGCCTGCAATGGACGTGGAAATCCATTTTATTCGAAGTTCCTTGGCACATGAATTATTTTTGGGGCCTTACGGTCATCTCATTAGTGGTATGGGGATTGGAAATCCTATTTCCATGGCGAAAGGAGCAATCTATTTTCAGAAGGGATTTTTGGTTGGATGCCTTTTACATGTATTTTAACTTTTTCGTATTTGCAATTGTCATAAGCGGATTTTACAAGTTGTTGGAGATTTTCTTCATGGATGTGGGGATGACGGCCAAAAGCTTGGCCATTGTGGATATTTCTAACATGCCTATGTGGGCGCAATTACTTCTTTTCTTTATTGTGATGGATTTTGTACAATGGTTTACCCATGTTTTGCTCCACAAATATTCATTTTTATGGAACTTTCATAAAGTGCATCATTCGGTAAAAGAAATGGGGTTTGCGGCACATCTTCGCTACCATTGGATGGAAAACATTCTATACAAACCCTTAAAAGTACTCGGTGTTATGGTATTGGGTGGTTTTGAACCAGAACAAGCCTATATTGTGCATTTCGTTGCCATAGGCATTGGGCATCTTAATCATGCCAATATAAAGGTTACCTGGGGGCCTTTGAAATATGTTTTTAACAACCCTGTAATGCACCTATACCATCATTCATATGTGCTTCCAAAAGGCTCATACGGTGTAAACTTTGGCATTAGCCTTAGCCTTTGGGACTATATTTTTAAAACAAACTATATTCCAGAGGACAGTGGGACTATCGATTTGGGTTTCCCTGGAGATGAAGACTTCCCACAGGATTTTATACATCAGGAAATATATGGATTTAGAAAATCGAAAAAAGACTAAAGTTATGTGCCAAGTTCTGGAAGATGGACTCCTCGTCGCAAAATTGAAATACCCATTAGCATAAGCCAAAGAGCTTTTATGTGAAAAAGCGGTTTGTAGATTTCAAAGTTGTCTGGTATGCCCATGATTATTCCCATTGCTGCAAGGCCCAATAGCATGGTAAACCAGCCTAACCATCTCTGTACAATCTTCCATTTTACGAGTCCAGTGCCTAATAACACCAATCCAACTCCGGAAAAGACTCGGCCAAATCTTACAAAACAGGTCACATATTGGTTCGTGTAAAGGATGCTACCCATAAATTCCTGAATTTCACTTGTTGACTTTCCTAGGGTATTACCAACACCCCAGGCCCCAAAGTTATAATAGAAAGCAGATGCTATAGCAAGAGTAATACTGCCTATAACAACCATTCCCACTCCTGGTGCTATTAGAACTCGATAAGGTTTCTTTAATGTAATCGATGCAAGTGCAAACATCGCAACAGCCATAATGACCCAGCCAAATATATGAATCCTATACATCCAAATCCAATTCCATAACTTCTCATCAATTAGACTAAAATCAGATACTACCAAATACTCGCCTACATGGTGTGGCGACAAAACCCAACCGCCCCAAAGCATTAATGCGGCTGCGATAAATACCCAACCTATAAATTTAGTTTCAAAATCTTTTTTTATAACTTTTTTATTTTTCATGATTTCACACGTTTAAAACCGGTAGGATTCAATGGTACAGTTATCCACAAATCTATAAGGTGATTTAGTTTCTGAAGATGATGAATGAGGATGGGAATAAAAATGATTTACATCATCAATTATCTATTTTAATAGATAATAAAAAAAGAGCTTACCATTCTACTAGTAAGCCCTTTCATCATTAATCAAAAAAACAACTTAAACAATGTTCTAAACCATGTCTAACATTTTACTATCATTACCCGACCTTTTAAATCGTAAATCTTGGAAAAACCCATTTCAAAAAGTTTCCTTGAAGCTTTTTGACTTCTATTACCTGCTCTACAATATACATATAATGGCTTTTCTTGATCTAGTCGTCTAATGGCTCTATTAAATTAAGTAGGTTGAAACTAATTTATGTTTATAGCTCCGTTAATATGTTCATATTCTCGTGGAGTTCTTACATTTAACTGTTGCATGTTCATATTAACCAAGGCAACCAAAAAACTGGTTGAAGATAATATGTTGTCATTATCTGATGTTAGTTCACTTGTACCAAAGAGGAAATTAAAAAAAGCCATTTTGATTTGGGGTTTTAATCTTTATTATAGGGGTATCTTATTTCTATATGATACTACCAATTAAAACAGAAACCGACTCTAACTTTTAGCCACACAAAGTAGGTTAAACGTACCAAAAGTCATCATATTTCCCTTTCATTTGCCGGTAAAACTATTTGAAAGCAAAAATACCATATTCTACACAAGAGTTTTGGTAACTTTTGTTACACAACTCCGTGTTTTATGCTAAAAAAATGCAAAACTTTAGATTTGGCATCTTAAGAAGTTTAAATTCTGTGGAGCCCGAATAAGCATAATAAAAAGAAATGACCTAAATATTAATTGTCAGTATCAAAATTGATACTCCATATTCCTCGAACTTCGTTATCTCCGTAGCCCATGGCCTTATCTTTTGGATACACAAATTTTAAAGCGGATAAAGTCTCTGGTAAAATTTGTTCATCAGGTTTGCCGTGGCATTGAAGACATAGCGTATTGGTGATAATGGGGTAGTAAAAATTAACCTCTCCATTATTGATGTGTACAATCGGTTTCATATCATCGCCTGATGCAAGTGCTTTTTTGAAGTTTAAGATATATCTCAATTCCTCTTCATTGGCTTGATTTTCCGGGTTTCTTGTTTGGTCGGAGACTCTCTTCACAATGGCATTATTCATTATTGAAATGCTATCTGTTAGCTTTATAGCAGCAGAATGGCAAAAATCAATAGCTTCAACAATTCCTTTTTCTCGAATCACTTTAGCTAAATTTTCACCTAAAAGACTCTTGGCCTCTTTGGCATAACTAAGACCGATAGAAGCATAAAACCCCTCTGCATCTGGATAGTCAACATAGTTGCATTTCTCCATCCCACTTCCTTTCATATGCACTTTTTGAAAACAAGAACCAAACCCTTCTGGACACTCCAATTCATTATCATAGATATAATCTGCAATTTGTGCAATGGCATCGTCAGGAATGGGCATATATGGCATAGGGCCAAATTTCGCATGAGCTCCTGGCATTTTGGTCTCCGTTTCAGGGTCATTTACCCATCGAATCAATGCTTCCATAAATTCTTCTTTCGTCGTATTAGAATCAATGTAGTGTCTTTTAATAGCCACCATTGGTGGTGCAATTCTATTGACCATTGAAGCTTTTGGATCATGACAGAGGGAACATTCTTGTTCCATAATCAATTTCCCTAGATGTGCTTTTTCAACAATCTCTTTGTTATAAACAGGCTCCATTTTTGATTTTTGCCAATTCTCACATGCTACATTCATTAGTATCAGAAGACAAAAAAATAAATATCGCTTCATTTCGGTAATTTTTTACAGGCAAGTTCTGATTTTTACCAATAGTAAAAAATGATTATAATCAGGAAGGAATAATAGAGACCCAAGAGCAGATAAATTAATCACATTACAAGGAAATAATCTTTACATAATTTCTATGGAGCTTTACCTTACCCATATTTTCAAGTTTCTTTAGTAATCTGGATATGACCACCCTAGAGGTGTTAAGATCGTAGGCAATTTCTTGATGGGTATTATAGATGGTGTTTTTTTTGGTTACCCGAACCTTTTCCTTCATATACTTCAGAAGACGTTCATCCATATTTAAAAAGGCGATACTGTCCAATGTTTCCATTAACTCATTCAATCGGCTCTGGTAGGTGGTTAGTACAAAATTGCGCCAACTTTTAAAGCGAAACATCCATTCCTCCATTTTTTCTACTGGAAGCATTACTACCTTGGATTTGGTCTCAGCAACAGCTCTTACTTCACTTTGCGTGTTACCCATACAACAGACTAAACTCATTGCACAGGTGTCTCCATCCTCTAAAAAATAGAGAAGCAGCTCGTTACCATCATTATCTTCGCGAAGAATTTTAACAACCCCGGATACCAATAATGGCATTGACTTTATATACTGTCCTATTTCCATAAGCTTTTCGCCTTCAGATAAAGCCTTAAAAGTGCCAACTTCATTAATCTCCTTTAAAAGCTCTTCCTCGAAAATATGTCCGTAATGTGTTGTCAATTCTTTAAACATACCTCTAGCTATTTGAAGTTTTAAATAGTATAAACTCGCTAATATTATTCCTATCTATTGCACCAATAATTTTTCCCTTATCAGTAACAGGAAAAAAGTCCTTCTTTTCCGTGGCAATCAATTCTAATACCTTCGATATTGCCAAAGATGCATCAATAGGGTGAAATACCTTTTCCATTATTTTACCCACCAAAACAGAAGGTGTCCTGGCATTTTTCACTAGTAACTTTTGACTGATAATACCTACTATGTTTTCATTCTCTACTACCACAAAATCCTTTTCTGAACCTGCTAGGGTAATCTCTATGACTTCTTGCACTGTACTAGTGGGTTTCAATATACTGATATTTGTCAAGGTAGCTTCTTTTACTACATGACCTTGTAGTAAGGAATTTTGTTTTACAAATTTATTCTCACCATAAGCTCCAAAAAAGATAAAAAAAGCAATCAATATCAAAAATGGATTAAAGAATAGTCCAAGAATGAAGAAAAGAATAGCTAATCCTTGTCCAATGCTAGAGGCAATTTTTGTTGCTACAACCCGACCTAATCTAAAAGATAAGAGCGCCCTAAGTACGCGACCACCATCCATAGGAAAAGCAGGAATGAGATTAAAGACAACCAACATCACATTGGCAAAAAAGAGGTAGAACAGAAAGTTTTGAAAAGTTGGCTGGTACAACACTTCTTCCAATATCAACGCTTCAAAATTAAAATAGCTTTTCACTGGTACTATGAAATACAGCAGCAAGGCAATAAGAACATTTACGGCAGGTCCGGCGAAGGCTACCAATAATTCCTGTCCTGGTTTTTCCGGCATTTTATCTAAAGTTGCAACTCCCCCAACAGGTAACAACAGAATCTTTTGCGTGTTTATATTAAATCTTCTCGCGGTCAGTGCATGACCCAATTCATGTAAGACCACACAAACAAATAAGACCAAAATCAATACTTCGTTGAAAAATATCCTATCAAGACTTGCGCCTTGTTGAATTTCTAAAAAAGCGACCCAAAGCAGTAATAGGGTAAACGTCCAATGTACTTCTATTTTAATTCCCAAAACGCTTCCTAATTTTAAAACTCCTTTCATAAGCCTGATTATTTTTAGCTAAGGTATTTTGGAACTGACTTTTCATCAATGACTTTGGTCATATGAGACCTCTAGTACAAGCATTACATTTGAAACTAAATGCTAGCTAAAATGACATACAAATGAAAAAAATAATTACCCTAACAGTGAATCCAGCAATTGACAAAAGCACAACAGTCTCAGGAATAAAACCAAATAGTAAATTAAGATGTGCAAAGCCTGTCTATGAAGCTGGTGGCGGTGGCATTAATGTTTCACGAGTATTACATACACTTGGTGCAAATTCTTTATGTATGTATATGGCAGGAGGATCTTCAGGGAAACATTTACAAGATCTTTTGGTAGATTCGGAAATAGTACAACAGGTAATTCCCATCGCAGGAAAGGTTCGGGAAAATCTCTCTGTGTATGATACTACAAACAAAGAGCAATACCGGTTTGGAATGCCAGGACCAATGGTGAATCCAAGTGAATGGAAAAATACACTAGGTCAATTGGAAGGTATACTATCAGATGGCGATTTCTTAGTAGCAAGTGGAAGCCTTGGCCCAGGTATGCCAATTGATTTTTTTGCCCAAGTATCTCATATTTCACAAAAGAAAAAAGCAAAATTTATTCTGGATACTTCTGGGGATGCTTTACTAAAAGGAGCGGAAGCTGGTGTGTATTTATTAAAACCTAACCTGGGCGAGCTTGCCAAGCTCTGCGGTGTAAACACCATCTCTTTTTTTGAACTGGAGTCCGTTGCTAAAACCTTCCTAAAGAATAATCCTTGCGAGGTATTGGTAGTTTCTTTAGGTGCCCAAGGCGCAATACTAGTCACTAATTCAACTCTAGAATATATTACCGCTCCCATTGTATTTCAAAAAAGCACCATAGGTGCTGGCGATAGTATGGTTGCGGGAATGATATATTCCCTTGCCAAAGGCAAATCCTTAAGAGAAATGGCAAAATACGGCGTGGCTTGTGGTACTGCCGCGACCATGACCGAGGGTACCCAGCTTTGTAAAAAGAGAGATGTGGAGGAACTAAATAATTGGATCCTTACAAATTCGGAGACATGCCATAAAATGAAAAATACAGCATAAAAGATAAATTAAAAAACAATTCATGGATTACTATTTTTTAATAATTCTTAAAATTAAAAACTTCGAAGAAGCCATTATAAGAACTATAGAAGCTTTAAAAGAAGAGGGCTTTGGCGTATTGACAGATATTGATATAAAGGCCACGCTAAAAAATAAATTAGATGTGGATTTTCATAATTATAGAATTTTAGGAGCATGTAATCCAGCATTGGCTTTTGAAGCACTTCAAGTGGATGATAAGATAGGCACCATGCTACCATGTAATGTAATTCTACAGGAAAATCATTGGCCATTATAGAAATTGCTGTCGTAGACCCTGTGGCATCTATGCAAGCCGTTCAAAATGAACACTTAATACAAGTGGCAAAAACGGTCAGGGAAAAACTTTAAAAGGTAATTCAAAAGATAAACGATATCTAAATTGGTTTTAGACTCAATGATACAACTAAAGCTAATAAGGGTATTATGTATTTTTGGATGTTTTATAATATTCGCATGCCCAAATTCCTTTGCACAAAGTAAGTCACACATATATTTTCAACAAAAAGGTGGAAAGCTATACTCATTCGGTTTGGAATACGTCTTGGGATTCAATAACTCGATAGAACCCTATTCCTTAAATCTTGGATATGGCGCTCAACTTTCCAAAAACCTTGCACTACATGGGTTACTTGACGTATCGGCAACCAGCGGCACTCACCTTTTGAATACCAATACGGCACTAACTACCTTTAACGCGGAAAGTTTTGGAGTAGGTACTTCCTTTCTATTAAGATGGTACTTTATTAAAATTGGTGGGGTTCGACTATTCATAAATGCAGGTGGTGGCATTCTTTATACCTTCAAAAATTTTCCACCCAACGGCACCAGATTAAACTTTACAGCCCGGCCGGATGCTGGACTCACCCTACATCTAAATAGTTTTACTCAATTTTCAGTAAGTGTAAACCGATTTCACTTGTCCAATGGACAGGGCTATAAACATCCGCATAAGACTTCGTTCCACGGATTGGGAATTTTTGCAAACATTGGATTTCAAGGAAAATAGCGCTACTGACTAAAATCATTTTATCTCTTTGTACAATTAGCTATCTTCTTGATTACTATATAAAACACTATAAAATTCAAAAATAATGAAAACTTCAGCTACTACTAACATGTGTCAAAGTTGCGGTATGCCAATACACCATTTATCTGATTTTGGCACCAACAAAGACGATACCATTACTACGGAATACTGTCATTTTTGTTATCTCCAGGGAAAATTCGTAGACCATGGAATTTCTTTAGAAGAGAAAATTGAAAAGAACATAGACATCGCTCATAAAACAGGGATGACCCGGGAAGAGGCTACTATTTTAGCTCATGAAACACTCCCCACGCTCAAAAGATGGAAAGGAATGAAACCTGTGGAGTGAAATAAGCAACCTAATCATAAAAACTATTACTTGCCATATTTAACCAAAATTGCCATCTGACCTGCATGGTGATTGGTATGCGATACAATGCGGCCAAAGGCCTCTGCTTTTGTCTTGATTCCGAATTCTTTAGTAGATATGGTTGTTTCCCAATCAGTATCTTTTTGCTGGGCTACAATTTCTTTTAGTATGTTGAAGGAACTAGCAACATAGGCTTTAAGTTCTGCAAGATTAGTCCATTCGCCCGTATCCTTTTGAGCGATGACCGTTTTAGCAATTACCTTGACACTTTTGTCTTCAAAAACGTTCTTTGCAAAAAGGAGCTCCACATCCCCTATATGCCGAATCAAAAACCCGACACTATTGACAGAGGGTGGTAGCTTTTTCTTTAAGTCCTCTTCCGTTAGACTATCCAGTTGCTTGGTAAAACGAGTTCTTGCCTCCGTCCAAAGTTCTACAAATACTTGTGTTTTTGTTTTCATTCTTTATGGCCTTAGATAACCTTTGTAGTTCTTTAATCCCAAATTTACCATTTCAAGCGCTGCTTGGCTGGTCATTGTAGCACCAGATAATACATCGACAATAATACCATCGTCGATTCTTTTTTCCATGTTTATTTGCAAAGTGAAGGTATTTTTTTCTAGGTCTATTTTTTTGTCGGTGAACATTTCCTCAAAGTGGGATTGTGTCATTGCCGACCCGTACCCATCGGATTCTGCATTATGTTCGAATTCTATTTTTTTTATTTCTAAAGATGTTCTGGCTACCAATACCTTGGCCCAAATAGGTCCTGCAAATCCGATTCCCTCAACAGGTAAAATCACAGTGTCGCTGCCTTTTAGTTCAAATATAGGCCATGCAAACACCTTTTCACCTTGTATCATCTTTCTGTAAAGGGCTATCGCTGTATTTATATTAATAGTAGTTACCGTTTGGTTTTCATCAATTTGCTTAAAGTAAATAAATTGATGTACATCCGATATATCCGTAAAGTCGAAATCGGCAAATTTACCAAGTTCGACCATAAGCTGAGGAACAGAACGTGTCAAGTTTTCTTTGGCTATGGTTTCTTCAACTTTTGGTTTTTCGGTCTTAGGTTTTTCTTGGCAGTTCCAAAACAAAATAATTATAGCGAAACATATGACATTAATTTTCATATAGTACGGTTTTAAATTTAAGCCGTTAACATACCTCCATCCACAACATGGGTACAACCAGTGATATATTTGCTTTCATCGGATGCCAAGAACAAAGCGAAATCGGCAATTTCGGTTGACTCTGCATACCGTCCGTAGGGTACAGTAGACTCAAATCCTTTAAGTACCTGCTCTGGACTTTCAGGCGACATATCTTTCTCTATACGTCGCATCATTTCATTATTCACAGGACCTGGATGAATGGTATTTACACGTATTTTTTTATCAGCAAACTCCAATGCAGCCACTCGCATAATACCAACAACAGCATGTTTGGTGGCTACATAGGCCCCTAATCCAACAAAACCTTTAAGTCCGGCAACAGATGAAGTTATCATAACGCTACCCCCTTTTGTCATTTTAGGGACTACATGTTTACAACCCAACCAAACCCCTTTTAAATTCACGGCAATCACTTGATCAAAAATAGTATCAGGATACTCGGAAATGGGCTTTGAAGTACCTTCTATACCTGCATTTGCAAAAAAGATATCAATCCTGTTATGCACTTCCAACGTGTGTTCCACTACCTTTTGGTTATCCTGTGATTTGGAAACGTCCGCGACGCAATAAGACAGGTTTTCGTGATCTATTTCAACACTAGCCTTTTCCAAAGCCTCTTTGCTAATGTCAACGATGACCACTTTAGCACCCTCGTTCAAAAACAACTTTGCAGTTGCCACTCCTATTCCTCCGGCACCACCAGTAATGACTGCTACTTTATTCTTTAATCGTTCCATAGTCAACATATTTTATTTATTCCAATACCTAAACTGAACTAGTTTCAGTTAAAAAGGGAACTCCCTAATTATCCTGTGTTATTTTTAGAATTTCCCAGCCTTGTTCCTTGAGGTATACCGCAACTAAACCATCTGCCAAATGCTTTACCCCAATAGAAGGAATTTGATAGCGCCTTTTGGTCATTTGTATGTTTTGCCTTTTTTCAAAATATTCCTCGATTTTTCCCGAAGTATCAAACAAGACATCGAAAAACTTGAACTCGTGTATATTTAAATTGAATTCATTTTTTCCTTTTAAGGTTTTATCAAATAGCACTCCGGTAGCGTAACCTTTATTCAATGGATATACATTTAAGAATTAAGGTTCTATAACGGTATTACCCTTGCTATCAATGAAACCATATAACGGAACACCATCCTCTACATTTTTTGTAACCAAACACCTTCCATCTTTAAAAATAGGATACCGTACTCCAGAAACATCTAATTTATCGGTATTGGCATTCCTGTCCCAATAAACATCATCTCAAAATTAATGACCAGCATGCTTTCTTCATTAATAAAACCCCATTTTCAACCTTGACGTACAGCTGCTAATCCTTCGCTGAAAGGCGCAATTTCATCAATTCCTTTTAGGTCTTGTGCAGCTGTTGTCTGTGGAAAGGCCAAGACTAGAATTATCAATAATATAAAACGTATCCTGGTTATTTATTTTTGAGTTGTTCAAAACTAGAATGAATTAATTCCTTCTGAAATGACTAAAATCATTCAAGAATACATATTCTAATACCTCAGGTTCTAAAACATTAAATTTGAATATATCATACTTTTCAAATTTTTAGGTAATACATCACGTATGTCCTCCATTTCACCCAAGGAAATATACTTTCTAAGGTATATAAAAGTGGTATCCACATAATTTTCGGCAACCTCATCGGAATATTGAAAATCATTGACCTCAGCAGGCCAGTCGTGGGCACGAACCAAATCCAGAAATTCTGCCATCTGCTTGATTTTGGGCTTTTTCTTTTTAATATTCCAACCATTTACATAGACCCCTTTGAGGAACATGGGAAGTTGTGCCATAAGCTGTAAGGATTCCTCTGCAGGGATAATATCCCGTAGGGCATGCATGATGGCTGTAAAAATTCGACCTGCCTTATCGCGGTCTTTGGGCATATTCATTTCTTTCGCATAGTCCTTTAAAAAGGTATTGCCCTCTGTTGCGTACTGATTAAAATTAAGTGCCATAATAGTCTAATTTAGAATTTAGTATAAAATTTAGCATTACTAGCTAACCTTGAAATGACATAAATCATTTTCTTAAAAGAATAACCTTTATACTTTTGAGTAGAAACTAAAAATGCCCTATTATGACGATTAATATGCAGTATGTACAGATGCCAGAAAGCGAATCCTTAAATAATATTGTAACTCGGAACCTTCAAAAATTATCACATAAATATGATTTTATAATCCGGGCCGATGTTTTCTTTAAGCTAGGACAAAGTAAAGACGGCATGGACAAAATATGTGAAATGCAACTAAGTGCACCAGGACCACGAATCTTTGCAAAATCTACCGAAAACAATTTTGAAAAAGCAGCTGCAGAAACCATTAGTGATTTGGAAAAACAGCTGAGAAAACGAAAAGAAAAATTTAGTCGCCGAAATAAAGTAATGTAACATGAACAGGATATTAGTTCCAATAGATTTTTCAGAACCATCTGCCTATGCCTTAGAAGTAGCAGCAAGCATAGCAAAGTACCAAAAGGCAGAAATTGTGGTACTACATATGCTAGGGCTATCCGAGGCACTGCTGAACAAAGACGAAAACCAAGAATATGAAGAAGCTAAATACTATATGGAACTGGCTAGAAAGCGCTTTAAACTGTTTTTGGACAAATCATATCTCAAACATATTAAGATCAAACAAATAGTTCAAAACTATAAAATATTCAAGGAGCTAAGCAAAGTGGCTCAAGAACAAAATACTCATCTGATTGTTATGGGGTCCCACGGCACCAGTGGCATGAACGAATTCTTTGTAGGCTCCAATACCGAAAAGGTGGTACGCACCTCAGACGTTCCCGTTCTGGTGGTAAAAATGCAAAATTCTGATTTCAAGGTTAAAAAGATACTATTTGCATGTGATTTTATGGATGATGCTATTTTGGCCTTCAAAAATGTAAAAGCGTTCGCGGCAAACTTTTCCGCTGAGTTGGAAATGGTATATATCAATACACCATATTATAGTTTCGTAAGCACTGCCGAAATTGAAGAACGCATTTCAAAATTCTTTTTTAAAGCAGGCAACGAAGAACAGGAAGTTAACATCTACAACGATTATGGTGTGGAGCTTGGTCTGATGAACTATGCCAAAAAGAATCATTTTGATATTCTTGCATTACCCACTAGAGGCAGAAAGCCAATTTCCCATTTTTTATTAGGAAGCAGGAGTATTGGTGAGGATGTAGCCAACCATGCAAATTTACCTGTATTGACTTTTAAAATATAGCACCATCCTTAATTATGGTAATACTAACTACTTCATTAACAATCCAATTTTAGCCAGTATAATAAGCTCTGCCTTGTTCTTACCAGAGAAAGAACTAGCAATGGCATTGGCTGTTTTCTTAGTCAGCAATTTTATTTTACTAGAAAATGCAGTTGGATGCTCTTCATAAAAGTCCTTAAACTCCTCAAAACATTCCTCGCTTGTTCTAGTGTACTCCATTAATACATCAAAAACAATTTCGATTTGGTTTGCGGCATCGGTACCATAACGGTCTTTAAAGTCATCTACATACAACCAATCTTTCTTAACAATTTCCTTTACTTGATTCCATTCATTAGCATGGACGTTACCATCGCTTATCGCTACGGCATAAAACAGTTTACCCAAGTTTTCATAAAGTCCGTTCATAGTTTTAGTTGTGTGTTTCATCTTTAAAATCTTTTGTACTACATCGTAAATTAAGTTATGCAGCTTATAATTTCAATGACCAATATCAGTTTGTATTCTTTATATTTGATACATGCATGTTTTTGAAAAGAATAGTAATATTTTCAATCTACTTTCCGAGGGAGTATCCGAAGGTATCATTGTCGTTAATGCACAGCAGATAATCGTTGCTACCAATACATCAGCAGAACATATGTTTGGTTATACGAAGAAAGAACTGATTGGAAAACCGTTAGAAACGCTGATACCGAAAAGATTCCATAACAACCATGTTGCTCAAGTTAAACACTTTATAGCGAAAAGCGATAAACGACAAATGGGCCATGGTAGAGAATTATTCGGTATATGTAAAAATGGTCATGAATTTCCTTTAGAGGCAGGCCTAAATCCTTTTAAACTATACGGGGCCACATATGTAATGGCGCTTGTTATAGATATTACAGAGCGTAAAATTAAGGAAAAAGAACTTAGCCATTGGGCTCGTATTTTTGACGAATCACTGAACGAAATCTATGTTTTTGATGCGGATTCCTTAAAATTTACCAACGTAAATAAGGAAGCACAGCGAAACATTGGATATACCATGAAAGAGCTGACTCATATGACACCAGTAGATATCAAACCAGAGTTAACTAAGAAGAAGTTTGAAAAACTAATACAACCGCTAATAGGTGATAATTTAGGGAAAATACAATTTGAAACCGAGCATAAAAGAAAGGACGGTTCTACCTACCCCGTAGAAGTGCATGTGCAATTATCGGTAATGGGAGCAAAAAAGACTTTTGTAGCTATCATATTAGATATTTCCGAACGAAGAAATTATACCCAAAAACTTGAGAAAAAAGTTGCTGAACGAACCCTGCAATTGACAGAGGCCCTTACCAAAGAAAAAGAACTGAACGAATTAAAGACGCGTTTTTTATCGTTGGTATCCCATGAATTTAAAACACCATTAAGCAGTATTTTAACCTCTATTACCTTGTTGGGAAAATATACCGAGACAGCGCAACAAGAAAAACGTAACAAACATGTAAATACCATCAAAAATAAGGTCAAATATCTTGATTCGATTCTTAACGATTTTCTTTCAATAGAGAAATTGGAATCTGGAAAAATCAAGTACAATATAGAGCGATTTCACTTGAGTAAAATCATTAACGAAGTTGTCTATAATTCTAATTTGATGCTCAAAGCGGGTCAAAAAATCCAATATCCCGAGAACATCGATAGTATCACTATCCAATTCGATGAAAAAACCTTGAAACTTGCCTTGTCCAATCTTGTCCATAACGCAATCAAATATTCCCCAGAAGAGTCCATTATAGAGGTAATGGTTACAACAGATACTACCCAAATAGTAATTAAAGTCATAGATCAGGGTATCGGTATCCCTGAAGAAGAACAAAAACACATTTTTGAACGCTATTTTAGGTCGAAAAATGCCCTTTTGACACAAGGCACTGGCATTGGCTTGAACATTGCAAAACAGCAACTAGAAAACTTAGGTGCACGCATAGAGTTCACAAGCAAAGAGAACAATGGGTCAATTTTTACAATAAATATCCCAAAGAACTTAATACCAAACAGTAAATGAAAACAATTTTATTAATAGAGGACGACAAAGCTTTGCGAGAAAACACCGCAGAGCTTTTAGAGCTATCTGGTTATACAGTTATTACTGCACCTAACGGAAAAATAGGAATCGAAGTTGCTAAGAAAAAGCTTCCCAATGTTATTATCTGTGATATTATGATGCCTGTAATTGATGGCTACGGGGTTCTAGAAAATTTATCTTCAGATGAAAAAACCAAACAGATTCCCTTTATATTTTTATCGGCCAAAACTGAACATAAAGAAATACGCAAGGGTATGGATTTGGGTGCAGATGATTATTTGACAAAACCTTTTGAAGAAAGTGATCTCATGAGTGCCGTGGAGAGCAGACTAGCTAAGGCAGAACTCCTAAGTCGTATGCTTGACAACACATCAAACAATCATGGTGTTTCTGATGATGAACTGCGCACCTTGAACGAATTGAAGAACTTTTTTGACGACAACGGAGAAATAGTCAATTTTGAAGAAAGTGAAACTATTTATGAGGAAGGCTCACGATCCAGTATGATTTATTTGATACTAAAAGGACTTGTCAAATGCTATATTATGGATGCAGACGGCAAGGAATTAATTACCTCCTTACACAGGGCAGATGACTTTTTAGGCTTTAGCTCCTTTCTTAATAATACGCCCTACCAAGAATCGGCAACTGCAATAGAACCAGTAGCCTTAGCAGGAATTTCAAAAGATAGCCTTAAAGAAATTTTAAAAAAAAACAATAACATTTCATTAGAATTAATGGAACTCTTTACGGAGAATATTAGTGTTTTTAAGGCTCAATTACTACAAATGGCATATAGCTCCGTTCGTAAGAAAACGGCACAGACGCTTCTTCAATTTGCCGAAATTATGAACAGGAATACTGAAGACCCAATCAAAATATCGCGTAACGATTTAGCAAGTGTTGCCGGTATTGCTACTGAAAGTCTAATACGGACCTTATCAGGATTTAAAAAAGAGGGATTAATAGATATAGAAGGCCGAAACATACATATAAAAGAATTAAAGGCCTTACGGTATGTAAATTAGATATAGTCATAAACAAGAAATAGGCACAACCTAATACATATCATATTCACATATCTTTCATGGGCTTACTTTTGATTACCAAACCATTGGAATAAACCATCTTTTAGTTCCCACAGACTTTTCAGATAATTCTTGGAATGCACTTGAATATGCAGTAAGATTATACAAAAAAAAACCTTGTACCTTTTATATTTTACATATTGGAAATTTATGGCAATCAGCTATCAAAAGTAACTCTTTTGTTTTTCCTAATGAAAAAATAAGCCTGTCTTTAAAAGAAAGACTAATTTCACTTTTTGAACGAACTAAAACATTACCCATTAACGAAAACCATCATTTTATTGTTTTACAGGAGTATGGAGACTTTATAGATATTATCCGTAAAACGAAAGATGAAAAAAAATAAACCTAATAGTTATGGGAACCAAAGGTGCATCGGGTATAAAGGCATACACTATAGGAAGTAATGCAGGGGACGTTATAAAAAAAGTGCTTTGCAACGTATTGGTCATACCGGAAAAAGCAGAAATTAACATACCCAAAGAAATAGCCTTTGTAACGGACTACAATCTTTTTTACACCTTCCCTATTTTAAAAACACTTACAGAATTACAAAGAATCACAAAAGCGCATTTTCATGTTACAAATGTTTCAAACAACAACATCAATTTAACAACATCACAAGAAAAAAACAAAGCGTATTTATTAGAATATTTAAGGGAAACAGCTACGAATGCCTATGATTTTCATCATATAAATGATAAAAGTACCAAGACCGCTATTCTAGATTTTGTGGACGACAACAGGGTAGATATGTTAACCATGGTCGCCAAAAATCTGAATTTCTTTCAACAACTATTATTTGATACTACCATTGAAAAGTTAAGTTTTCATACCACGATACCACTACTTGTACTGCATGAATAGCCTATGGTAGTATTGAACTGACCAATATCATAGTAATTGGAGCTATTCACTTCTATTTTTATAAAAACATTAAATGGAAGACCGATGAAAAAAATCCTAATTCCTACCGATTTTTCAGACAACTCTAAAAATGCAATTCGCTATGCGCTTGAATTGTTCAAGGAAAAACCTTGTCATTTTTTTATCATCTATGTGAATATAGAAGGTTCGGGTTTTATCGAAAAACCACTTTATAAGTTTGGCACAAACGTAGTGGTAGAAAAAAGGCCAAAAAACATAGCCATAAAATTAAAGGAGTTAAAAGATTTCGTTGCGTCGATTTTTGCAGATAAAAAGCGGCATCATTTTTCAATGATTTCTGAAAGGGGTCACTTTTTAAAATCGATTCGGCAACAAATACAAGAAAAAGAAATAGAGCTCATCGTGATGGGAACTAACGGCGCGTCTGAACTCAGAGAATTTTTTATTGGAACCCGTTCAGGAGATGTCATAACAAAAGTAGCATGTGACGTACTGGTGGTACCGGATGGAACAATATACAATGACTTTGCCAAGGTTGTTTTTCCGGTAGATTTTGAAGTTATTTATGATGATGTCACATTAAATAAAATAGCGGAACTAATTACTTCAGAGAAAACTCAAATCCAACTTTTATATGTTACTAAATCTCCAATTTCACTTTTAAAGCAGGTAAAACTACAGCGAGAACAACTGATACAGCGAATCGAAGCAATACTACCTAATCCTATAAGTTTTCATAGGGTTATATCTAAAAAAGCGGAGGAAGGTATTTTAATTTTCACCAAAAGCGTACATGCTGACCTAATTGTTATGATTTCCAAGGATTATGGCCTTCTGCAAAAGTTATTTTTAGACACTACCGTAGAGGAAGTAAGTTTTGATACAACTATTCCTCTTTTATCGCTTCAAGGATAATAAGCAACACTATTGTCATCCAAAGTATAGAATGATTAAAATCATAGGGTATGAATTGTTATCGAAATATTTTTGAATAGTCATAAAAACAAAGTACATGAGAACGATATTAATACCTACCGATTTTTCTGCCAATGCTATGCATGCGATACACTACGCACTACAACTCTACAAATGCGAACGTACCAACTTCTATTTTTTACATGCTTATGCGGATGAAGTGTACGGCCCATTTAAAAATAATGAAGGAGCTACCATGGAAGAACAAAAAAAAACAATCCAAAAAACTGTAGATGTATCCTTAAAAAAACTAGTACAAGAAGTAATAGAAAAATATCACAATCCTAAACATAATTTTGAGATAAAATCTTCTTTTGAGTCTTTGGTAGATGCTGTTAATGATTTCGCCAATCAAATAAATGTAGATCTTGTAATTATGGGTACCCAAGGGCAGACAGCAAACAAAAAGATAACATTTGGCAGCCATACAGTGCAGGTATTCAAATATGTAAAATGCCCAGTCTTGGCCATTCCAGAAAATTATGAGTACCAACAACCAAAAAAAATAGTATTCCCTACGGATTATATGCTGCCCTATAAACGTAGAGAGCTAAAGCTCTTAAATAGGTTAGCCGGCGAATTTAAATCAGAAGTCTATTGCCTGCATATTTCTGATTTTGAAGATTTAAGTCGTAGACAAATAGACAACAAACGGTTCTTAAAAGAATCTTTACCAGATGCCTACCTGTTTTTTGAACGTAGCCCTGTCAAAAATAAAGGCGAGGTTATTATGGAATACATTGTATCGAATAAGATAAACCTATTGGTTATGGTAAATTCTAGGCACTCCTTTTTGGAAGATATGTTATACCGATCCACGGTAGATGAAATTGGGCTACAACCTAAGGTTCCCTTTTTAGTCATGCAGAATCTTCCTAGATAACTTTTAAGCTTGTCAATATGAAAAAAATACTCCTACCTACCGATTTCTCAGACAATGCCTGGAACGCTATCTGCTATGCACAACTCTTATTTAAAGAAGAGCAATGTGACTTTCATATTCTACATACCTATACCCCTACCTTTTATCGATTGGATTACATGATGGGTGGACCCACCTATAGCGCTATCCCGGACATGGGTGTAGAAGTTGCGCAGGCCGGTTTAGAAAAAACACTCATAGATATTAAAAATAACTTTGATAATCCAAAGCACTCGTTTCAGACCTTTTCTACATTCAATACGCCAGTCAATGAAATCATTGAACGTACCACATCTAAAAAATTCGACCTCATCATCATGGGCACTCAAGGGGCTACAGGGGCAAAAGAAATTTTTCTGGGATCACATACCGTTCATGTTATACGAAGATCTACTACTCCTGTCTTAGCCGTTCCACAAGGGTACGCGTTTAAAGAATTAAAGTCCGTTGTTTTTTCTACTGACTACTTAGACACCTATCAAGGAAAAAACTTAAAAATCCTGAAGTTCCTTGTTAAGTTGCACCATGCGAAATTAACCGTTTTGCATATCAAGGAGGAATATGAGTTGTCTGATGAGCAAAAAGATAATAAACAAAGCCTTAACGCTTTGTTTAAAAACCTAAATCCTGATATCATTGAGGAAAGAGGAAAGTTGATGCCAAATGCGATTCAAGAATACATAGAAGAACATAAATCCGAACTCTTAATAATGATGAATAAAAAGCATAGCTTTTTTGAACGTATCCTGAACAAACAAAACCTGGACACCATAGGTTATCATACCAAAATACCGCTGTTGGTACTCCCTGAAACAGCTGAAATCAAAAAATAGAATATCATGAAAAATATTGTACTCCCTACGGATTTCTCAGACAATGCCTGGAACGCCATTTTTACCGTTCTAAAATTATTTAAAGATCTGGAATGTACATTTTATTTACTGCACGCCTATGAGCCTAATACCCTAAATATGTTAGGTCAAAAGGGCCAGCAACGATTAGGAGTTATTTACGATTCCCTGTCAGAACATTCTAGACAAGAGCTAGGTAAAGTTATGGCCTACTTGAAAAAAAAATGTCATAATCCAAAACATAGCTTTGAAACCATCTCAGCGTCAGACCCCTTAGAGAATGCGCTAGCACACCTTGTGGAGCAAAAAGATGCTGATTTGATATGTATGGGTACTCAGGGAGCTACTAGTGCCAAACAAGTTTTCATGGGCACTAATACGGTTAAAGTGCTAAAAAAAATAAAGGACTACCCTATTTTGGTGGTACCTTCAGACCATGATTTTAAGGCATTAAAATCGCTCGCATTCCCTACGGATTTTTCTAAAAAATATGAACAACACCAATTACAACCTATGACCGAGTTGGTGTCGCTTTGGAAAACCAACATACAAATTGTACATGTAGCCGTAGAATTTGAGATGAACGACCAACAAATTTTGAATCAAAAGAGATTAAAAAAATACTTAAATGGTTTTG
The DNA here is from genome assembly GCA_938038975.1 of uncultured Maribacter sp. Taxonomy (GTDB): domain Bacteria; phylum Bacteroidota; class Bacteroidia; order Flavobacteriales; family Flavobacteriaceae; genus Maribacter. The sequence goes on from CALHVP010000061.1 coordinate 76,798, forward strand.
ATGTTATGTTCTACAATATAGATTTTGAGGACAATATTGCCTACACCCTCGAAAAGTTTATTGTGAATACAGAAATAGATATGATGGCCTTAATACAGTACCAACATAGTTTTTGGGAAAAGATAATTAGAGAATCTGTCATAAAAAAGATGACATTCCATACCAAAGTACCTTTACTGATTCTACCCGAATAAGTACTATTTTAATACTCTTTATTTTAAAAGTGATGATCTCAAAACATATTCTTTTACCGACAGATTTTTCATCTAATGCCCGTAATGCAATCGATTATGGAATCACTCTTTTTAGCAAGGAGGAATGTGTTTTCTATGTATTGAACGCTTTCGAAGTTGGAGCATCGGGTCTAAGCAGCACAATGGGAAAAGCAAAAAATACACGGTTGTACAGGGCAATAAAAGAAGAATCCAAACGAAATGTTACATCCCTATTGGAAGAATTAAACACAAACAGTAATAATCCATTGCACAAATTCGAAGGGTTAAGCTTATCAGATTCCTTGTTGCACGCCGTTGGAAAAACGATAATAGATTATAGCATTAGTTATGTTTTTATGGGCTCCAAAGGCTCTTCAGCTATAAAAGAGGTTTTTATAGGGAGCAGTACGGTAAGCGTAATAAAACATATTGATTTCTGTCGTTTAGTAGTAGTACCAGAAAACTACAGTTTTCAAATTCCGAAACAGATAGCCTTTGCTACCAATTTTGAGCATGTGTATTCAAAAATTGAATTGGTCCCACTATTTAATTTAGCCAGTTTATGGGATTCAGAAATTGTCATAGTACATGTTCATAAAGGTAAAGAACTTACACAACAACAGAAAACGTGTAAAAATATATTGGTAGAACGGCTTGATGGTATATGCCTAAGTTTTATAGAGGTACCAGGAGCATCAAAAGTATCGGACACTATCCAATTATTTACCTCGGAGCATACGGATGTAGGCATGATTGCCATGGTCAATTATTGGCACAGCTTTTTTAATAAATTGACTACTGAAAATGTAATTAACAGGGTTGCATTTCAAACAAAAGTTCCGTTTTTAGTTTTTCCACTTATAGACCCGTAAAAGTGAAGGATGTATTGCGTGATAGATAGGCATGAAATATATTTACAATTGATTCTTCATGTTGAACCTAGCACTATGTCCATGTTGCATTTTTGAATGCGATACCCAATTCTTGGTAATTCTTGTTTTACACTTTCAAATGCACTTTGTCCATTAGAAAGAAAATGCAGCATCCCGTTATTGACATCTATAATTTATGATTCAAATATCTAAGATTCGGTTTAGATTCCTCACAATAATGGGCTTACATGTTTAGAATCTAGGTTTTTAAGGATTGTGAGTGCTTTCATATTTTCTGGTTTTAATGTTAAAATAAGGCACGAATTCTGATTTTAAAATGACGTAGGTCAGTTGAAACTGATTTTATGTTTTTTTTATTTGTACTCGGGTAAAAAATAAAAAGAAATGGCAATAGAAGTAGTTCTAAGCATAGATATTGGAGGTAGTCTTACCAAGGTTGGCCTTGTAACTAGAGATGGGAATATTTTGGATAAGGTTTTGTTTAAAACCAACGCACAAAGACCATTTCCAACCTTTATGAAGAAACTACAATTAGAGGTGGAACACTTACAATCAAAATTTAATTCCGAGATAAAAATATGTGCCATTGGTGTTGGTGCACCAAATGCAAACCCTTTTACTGGCCTAATTGAAAACCCTCCAAACCTTAATTGGGGCCAGGCTACACCAATCCAAAGAATTCTTAATCAAACTTATAAATTATCGGTTACACTCGCTAACGATGCGAATGCGGCTGCCTTAGGAGAAATGCTTTTTGGTTCCGCCAAGGGCATGAAAAACTTTGTTGTACTAACGCTAGGAACCGGACTAGGAAGCGGTATTGTAGTAGATGGGCAATTGTTAATTGGAGAACACGGTACTGCAGGAGAAATAGGCCATGTAAACGTAGACCCAAAGGGCAGAATGTGCAATTGTGGATTACAAGGCTGTTTAGAAACCTATGCCTCAGTAACGGGAATCAAACGAACAGTATTTGAGTTGATGGCGGATATGTATGAGAATTCCCCCTTAAAAAGTCTTAGTTTTGAAGAGATGACAGGTATCGAAATTTCAGATGCTGCCTTAACCGGGGATAAATTAGCCTTGGCTGCTTTTGAAAAAACAGGTAAAATCTTAGGAAGTAAAATAGCAGATACTATAGCACATATAGATCCAGAGGCAATCATCCTTTCGGGAGGATTGAGCAAAGCCGGAAATGTGCTCCTAAATCCTGTAAAAATGCATATGGAGCAGTATCTCTTTAATGCTTACAAAGGCAAAGTAAAGGTCTTATTATCAACCTCCACAAGCGCCGACGCCGTATTAGGACCCGCTGCTATGGCTTGGCTAGAATTGAGAAATATTCATATTGGATGACAATCATCATTTCAATGGTATTTCAATGCCCTTATTTTTAGGTGTAAATCATATACACTATGAAAAACATACTCATACCTACAGATTTTTCCGATAATGCATGGAACGCCATAATCTACGCTATTGAATTGTTCAACAGAAAAGAATGTATTTTTTATTTAGTTAACGTGCTACCCATTACTTCGTATACCGGTGGCGAAGCAACTGTATATGTAGCCCCTGAAATACTTCAAGAAGGTGTTTTAAAGGAAAATAGGGAGAAGTTGAAAAAATTATTAGGGGAAATAGAACGATTAACCGATAATCCAAAACATACGTTTGTAAGCGCTGCCTTATACGGGTTTTTTACCGACAAAATAAAACAAGAGGTAGCGGACAAAAATATTGATTTAATTATCATGGGAACCAAAGGGGCATCTGGCATAAAGGCTGTTTCTATGGGGAGTAATACTGGTAACGTAATCACAAAAGTATCTTGTGCGGTGTTGGCAATTCCTGCGGGTGCACGTTATAGCGAACCGAAGGCAATAGGTTTTCCAACGGACTTTCAATTAGGCTATACTGTTAACGTATTGAAACAGCTTAAAGAGGTAGTGATGCTACATTCATCGGCTTTAAAATGTCTACATGTTTCAACCAAAAAGGATGAACTGACGATGCTACAATTAAAAAACCGTGATTTTTTAAGGGACTATTTTAAAAACACGGAATGTTCTTTTGGCACCCTATCAGAGAAAAAATTAGATGTAGCCGTTCAACATTTTGTTGAAAGCCAAAATTTGGATATGATCGTTATGGTAGCCAAAAATTTGAATTTCTTGGAACGTATTCTTTTTAGGCCTAGGGTAGAAAAAATTAGTTACCATACCACCGTCCCATTCTTAGTGTTACATGAGTAAATTGCTTACACCAATGTATATAATTCTAACACCATGCCCAGACCAAAAATAAAAAAAGAACTATTGACATTAAGCCAGAAAAACTATAATAGGCTTTTGGATTTTATTGAATCGCTTAATGAAATTGAACGGAATAAAGAGTTTCCGAAAGGATACCTAAACAGGAATAGCACTAATTTAATTGCTAGTTTACATCATTGGCATCTCATGTTTTTAAATTAGTATGCCGAAGGAATGTCCGGTAAAAAACCGGATATGCCCGCCAAAGGCTTTACATGGAAAACCATACCCGAGCTAAATCGAACGATTTGGGAAAAGTACAAGGATGTAAATTATCCAAACGTGAAAAAACTTTTAGATTCTTCGTATGCCGATATTCAAAAACTAATCGAAAAACATACAGACGAGGAACTCTTCGAAAAGAAAAGGCACGAATGGACAGGCACTACATCATTGGGTTTCCGCTACCTCCAGTCAATATGATTGGCATATAAACTTGTAAAGAGAGCAATAAAAATCTAGTGATTACCTGTTTTCAAGAATGCGATTTTACGATTTGTACAATAGCATCCTTTTGCACAACCCCCGACTGTCGCCAAAGCTGTTTCCCATTCTTGAACAAGAGCATGGTGGGTACTCCCCTAACTTGATATTTTGCGGCTAAGGATTGGTTTTTATCCACGTCAATCTTTACAATCTTAACGCTTTCTCCCATTTCATCCTTTACCTGTTTTAAAATCGGCACCAACATTTTACAAGGGCCGCACCAATCGGCATAAAAATCGACCAAAACCGGTGTTTCTGAATCTATTATTTTAGAAAAACTACTTTTCATCCATTTCAATTTAAAGATTAAAAATACAAAAAACAAGCACTGGGCTAACTGACCAATATCATAGCTTTTAGATTTCTTCTATACTAGTTTTAACTTATAATCAAAACTATGAGGCCATGAAACGTATTCTTTTACCTACTGATTTTTCGGACAATTCTATTAAAGCCATAAGGTATACGCTGTTGACTTATAGAGATGTGAAGTGTACTTTTTATTTATTAAACACCTATACCCCAACGGTCTACCAGACGGAGTATCTTATGGGGAGTCCCGGCCATATTGGTTTGGGAGACATACTTCAAGAAAATAGTCTAACCCAACTAGAAAAATTAAAAAAACGTTTGAAAAAGCAACATAAGAACGCAAACCACACTATAATCGTTCGTTCTGCCTTTAATACCTTACTAGGCGAAATATCCCATACTGTAGAAGCTGAACATATAGATTTGATTGTAATGGGAACTACAGGAGCCACAGGCGCAAAGGAAATTCTTTTTGGTACAAATACGGTACATGTAATTAAAAAGGCAAAATGTCCCGTTATAGCGGTTCCTCCAAATTTTGAATACGAGGCACCAAAGGAAATCCTGTTTCCAACAGACTACGAAGTTGAATACGAAAAGAAAAAAATGGCTCCGCTAATGGCAATTATACAGCAGCATAAATCAAGAATAAATGTGCTTCATGTTCGTGCCGGTTATGACTTAAATAGTATCCAAGAAAAGCATAAATCACAACTTGAAAAATTATTGGGAAACAGCGCGCTGTTTCACGAAGTACCCGATAACGGAATCATAGATGCAGTCAATGCCTTTCAGGTCAAGCAAAAAATAAACCTTTTGGTTATGGTACAGAACAAACACACCTTTATGGAACGCCTGTTTATTGAGCCCATTATCAAAAAAATAGGTTTTCACGTTACCGTACCCTTTATGGTACTACCACAACTTTAAAGAATTAAAGAATTAAAAAATGAAAAATATATTAGTCGCTACAGACTTTTCGAATAATGCCTATAGTGCGCTGCACTATGCCACACAATTATTGGCATCAAAACCCTGCACTTTTTATATCTTAAATGTATTCGATAAGCTTACACCCATACTTGGTAATAAAGCAAAATTATTTAACAATAAGCACCGGTTAACAACACTACAAAAAGAATCAAAAGAAGGTCTAGAAATTACCTCGCATAGAATTGTCTTGGATACAGATAACACGAAACATCTGTTTAAAACAATTTCTAAAAAAGGAAACTTAGCGGATACTATTGCTAAGACCATTGAGGAAAAGAAAATAGATTTAGTGGTCATGGGCAATAAAGGACTTAACGAAACAGCTGATATTTTCTTTGGCAGCAATACCATAAAAACGATAAACCATATAAACAAATGTCCAGTGCTAGCTATTCCAGGGGAAACGGACTTTAAAACGCCCAAAGAAATAGCATTTATTACCGACTTAAAAAGAGACTGTACCAAAGACTCGATAGCACCTCTACTGTTTTTAGCCTCCCTTACCAAGGCATCGGTAAGCGTAATGCACATAACGGAAGAAAAGATATTAAACAAGGAACAAGAATCTTATAGAAAACTATTGGCACTGTGCCTAAAGGATATTGACCACAGCTTTCATTGGGTCCAAAAATTTGAGGATAAGGCAAAAGTTATTGAAGTATTTCTAAAAAAACAGCAAATAGATATGTATGCAATGGTGAACCATAAACGGAATCTGTTTGAAAAATTGACTCGGGAGCCTGTCATAAAAGATGTGAGTATGTATGCGGACATTCCTTTTCTCATCCTTCCGCATCAAGAAGTGTAAAAAATGCAACCTAATATCCCAAAACAATGTAATTATGGACAAAAGAATATTAATTCCAACGGATTTTTCAAAAAATGCCCTACATGCAGTGCGCTATGGACTTGATCTTTATGAAAAATTAAATTGTGAATTCTACTTTTTAAACGTTTTCCAAGGAAATCGTTATAGCACAAATGGCCTTAATATCCCAGAGCCTGGAAGCCCAGCATACGAAACCAAAAAGAAGAAATCCGAGGAAAATTTTGTAAAGCTATTGGACATGTTAGAACTACACCATGACAACCCAAAGCATTCTTACTATACAATTTCCACGTTCAATTTTTTATCGGAGGCCATTAAGCAAACCATAGCAGAAAAAGATATCGAACTCGTAATTATGGGTACAAGAGGTGCTACGGCAAATCGCGAAATAATTTTTGGTGGTAACACTGTAAATGCAATGGAGAAAATACGAGAATGCCCAGTACTTGCAATCCCACCAGATACTCGGTTTTCAACACCTAAGGAAATTGTTTTTCCAACAAATTATAAAACAGCTTTTAAACGAAAAGAATTAAGCTACCTGATAGAAATTGCGATGATGCACAAAAGTGCAATTAAAGTACTAAACATAACAAAAAAAGCAGATTTAACAGCGATACAACAAAACAACAAGCGTTTGTTGGGTGCTATCTTGGAAACTGTTGAACATAGTTTTCATACACTAAGCCACAAGGATATATCCGATGGGATAACCGCCTTTGTAGAAAGTAGGGATAGTGATATGATTGCATTTATAAATAGTAAACATTTTTTCTTCGGTAGCGTATTTTCTAAACCTTTGGTCAAGGAAATTGGGTATGATGCTACCGTTCCTATTTTGGCTTTACACTAAAAACAGAAAACTATGAAACGTATTGGAATTTGGATGGATAAAAAAAAAGCACAAATTATGCGACTCCATGAGGAAGAAGAAAAATTTGAGATACTTTTCTCAAATCTGGACTTTTTGAAACCTACAGGTGGGTCACGGACCAGATTGGCAAAATGGGGACCACAGGATGTTGTTCATGATAGTAAATACCTAGCAAAGGAAAAACAACAATTAAAAACGTATTTCAACAACTTGGCCGATGCAATTGGCGATGCTGATGCCATAGCGCTGTTTGGCCCTACGGATACCAATCAAAAGTTTAAAAAAGATATAGAAAGAAACCATAAAGCTTTAACAAAGAAATTAAAGGCTATAACTAAATCGGATAGCATGACGAAAAATCAAGTAAAGGCATTAGTTCGAGACTATTTTAGACATTTAAGATGAATAAGGTTTTATTTAAATCGAAGACAGCCAAGTAATTCTTGTTTTGCGTGTCTTGGCAATATATTTATATGGAGGAACTATTGGATATTTTCGAAAGCCCTTTTGTCGTAAAAGTAACAAAACTGATACTTTGGATTTTATTTATTGTTTTTGCAATAGGCTTTATGCGTAAACTCTTAAAACGAAGAATAAATGATGCAGCTATTCGCTACAAGGCTCAAAAAGGGGTAGAGATTTTTGGTTATGTACTAATAGTATTGATGATTCTATTATCCTTTACGGTAGAGAATCACGAAGACTACACCATCATTATTGGACTTTTTACTGCAGGAATCACCTTCACTTTACAAGAATTAATTTTAAGCATAGCAGGGTCTTTCTATATCTTTTTAGTTCGTGTGTATAAACCAGGGGATCGAATAGAAATAAATAGCATAAAAGGCGACGTTATCGATATAGACAGTATTTATACCACATTAATGGAAATGGGCGAATGGGTAAGTAGTGATAATTATTCCGGTAGAATTGTAAAAATTAGTAATGCCTTTGTGTTTAAAGGACCCATTAAGAATTACTCTATGGATTTTCCCTTTGTTTGGGACGAGCTGAACATTCTGATCACCTATGGTTCGGATATTGAAATGGCAAAAAAAATAGTTTTGGATACCGCTTCGGAACTACTTTTTGATTACACCAAAAATTCATTGGCAAAATGGAAAGAGATGGTGGCTCGTTATTACATAGAAAATGCCACATTAGCACCTACTATAGCCGTTAGTCTTGCAGATAATTGGATCGTACTTAACCTAAGGTACATTACAGATTACAAATTAAGGCGAGTGACCAAACATAACTTGTATCAAGAAATTGAACGGGTTATCTCGGCTTCAAATGGAAAAATCGCCTTGGCATCCGCAACACTGCAACTACTCAAAATACCTGAATTAGATGTCAATCTAAAAAAATAATATGCCCACCAAAACAGAAATTCAAATCATCAAATCCTCTGGGGAGAAAGCTAAATTTTCATTGGATAAACTTCGGAATTCCCTGAAGCATAGCGGAGCTGACCATAACTTAGTAGCAGAAATTCTAGATAAGGTTTATGATGAGCTATACGAAGGTATTTCTACTACTGAAATTTATAATAGAGCATATGCCCTTCTTAAAAAAAAGAAGTCTGTCTTTGCCTCAAAATATAAATTAAAAAAGGCTATTTATGAGTTAGGACCTACAGGGTTTCCCTTTGAGCGTTTTGTGGGCAACATATTGGAATATTCTGGCTACACTACCAAAGTAGATGTAATCATGGACGGTATCTGTGTCACCCATGAAATAGATGTGGTAGCGGAAAAAAATAGACAAATAACCATAATTGAATGCAAATTCCATAGCGAAGAAGGGCTAAACTGCAACGTAAAAGTACCGCTTTATATTCATTCTCGTTTTAATGATGTCAAAAACCATTGGATTAACAAAAAACGAGAAAAAAAAGAACTCGATAGCGGTTGGGTTGTCACCAATACCCGTTTCACTGCAGATGCTATACAGTTTGGCAACTGCGCAGGATTATATCTTTTAAGCTGGGATCATCCATTAGAAGATGGTCTAAAAGATCGTATAGATCGGTTAGCCTTATACCCCATTACCGTTTCTACCTTATTAACAAATAAAGAAAAGCAGTTTTTATTAAGCAGAGATGTGGTCTTGTGCAGACAGCTTTGGAAGGATAAATTCTTTTTAGATCACTTGGGAATCTCCAAAACAAGGAAAGTAAAAATTCTAGAAGAAATGAAACAACTTTGTAATCCATAACATATGAACAACATCAAAATTCATTTTTTAGGCGCATCTGGCACTGTAACCGGATCTAAATTCTACATAGAAACACCAGAATTAAATCTTATGATAGATTGTGGTATGTTCCAAGGGTTAAAAGAACTTCGTCTACTGAATTGGAAGGCCTTGCCCATAGAAATGTCTAAACTAGACTATGTTTTGCTAACGCACGGTCATTTAGACCATACAGGGTTTCTACCTCGTTTACTACATCAAGATTTCAAAGGAGAGATTATTGGTACCGCACCTACCTTAGAAATAGCAAAAATAATTCTGTTGGATAGTGCTAAAATTCATGAAGAAGAGGCCGAAAAAGCGAATAAGGAAAGCTACGGTAAGCATCACCCTGCATTGCCTTTTTATACGATGAAGGATGCTGAAAGAACCATTGATTTGTTCAAATACGAAGAAAAGGAAAAATGGATTTTATTATCGGAACATATCCGTTTTAAGTTTAGGTTTAACGGGCACATTATAGGTGCAACTTTTATTGAATTGGAATTATTTGGAAAACTTTTTGTTTTTTCCGGGGATATTGGACGCAACAAAGACCCATTGCTGGCACCCCCAGAACGTCCTAAATGGGCAGATTATCTCTTTATCGAAAGTACCTACGGCAACAGATTACACCCAAAAGAAGATGTAGAAGGTATTTTAGTTTCTTTAATCAAGAGTACCATTAATGAAAGAGGAAACCTGATTATTCCCTCTTTTGCAGTTGAACGCCTACAGTCGCTCATGTACACCATATGGCAATTGTACAAACGGAATAAAATCCCCAATATTCCCATTTTTATTGATAGTCCTATGGGTAACAACGTGTTATCCGTCTTTGAACGCTTTAAGGACTGGCATAAACTCACGCTGAACGAATACCATGCCATGTGCGACCATTTCAATATCATTAGTTCATATGCCGATACATGGAAAACCATTGACGACACTCGGCCGAAAATCGTTATTGCTGGCAGTGGAATGGTTACGGGAGGCAGGGTTCTAACCTACCTAAAACAGCTCATCGATATTCCAACTACGACCGTCTTAATAGTTGGCTACCAAGCAGAAGGCACACGTGGAAGACAGCTTTTAGAAGGCGCTCATGAACTAAAACTATTTGGAAAATACTTTCCCGTTAAAGCAACAATTAGGCATCTAGAAAGTCTATCGGCCCACGCCGACCAAGAGGAGTTACTAACTTGGATGAGCAACATTCAAAACATTCCTGAAGGTGTATTTCTTATCCACGGTGAACCCATGGCACTCGATGCTTTTAGGGTTAAAATCCAAGATGTTTATGGCTGGCAAGCACATATTCCCAAATTAAACGAAATACGGGAGTTTGTAGTATAAGTTTTGTTTTCTGACCAAGGTCATTGTATGTGTTTTGAATAGGGGTTAATTTTTTGGGAAATACATAAAAAGGCAAATGAAAAAGCAAGAAAAGAAAGCAGAAGAATTACATTGGGAAATACAACAATGGAAATCACACTTTCAATTTTTGAATGATGAACTTCTTTTTATCACACGTCTTTTGGACAGTTATGTTTTTCAACCCAACACACCGAATCTATTTGAGCGCTTACAAGATTATAAAACACGTATTAAGCAAATTGAAACCACCAAAAAAGGTATTCGCCAGCGTATCTCACAACAAGAAAATATATTGGGAGGCATGTTAGAGTGCACCAATAGTGCATGTGATTTGACCTACTACCGTAAACACGACAAACTACAAATTGAAATCGATGGTTGTTTATCTCAATTTCAAGAGTTAAAATCCGAAATTTTTAATTACGCAGGAGGAATTCTAAAAAAACGAAAGCCTATCTCTGAATAAAAAGCTTTAAGACTTCTCCCCTAGCTGACCAATGTCATTTTAATTTCTGCATACAAAGTTTAATTTGGTATTTCACATGTATTCTTAACTTTTTAAAAATTCATCATGAGCACTAAAAAAACAACAATAGAGTATATAGAATGGTTTGATGCAGAGCAAATGCACGAACATTCAAAGAAATGGTTTTCAGAGCTATCTTTCATTAAAGATGAGCAGCAATTTTTAAAAAACCTGATTCAAACGTTCGCTATAAAACCTTTGAACAAAATACAATTTGGACGATTAGAAGGTTTTAAAAAGGCTATAGAAGAAAATGAGTATAGACTGGAACTACTTTTTAAAAAAGTGCAAAAACATATAAACCAATTGCGAATCATGCTAGACGATGTAAATCAACTGGATATGGAAAAAGCCTACAGAAAAACGCATAGAAAACTTAATTCAATGGTTAATGTATACCTACTGGACTATAGAACTGTCAAGGAAAGGGGATTCATAAAATTATCATCTATCCTAAAAGCAGAAAAAGAGAAAATTGCTTTGGGCAATCCTGATTATAAAATCACCAACGTCAACAAAGAAACTCGAACATCATGAAACGTATATCAATTGTACTATTACTATTAATTTTTGGTTGCTCCGATGTGAGCTTAGTAGAAAATTGGAAAAATCCGGATATTGTATTATTTGACGCACAGAAAGTACTAATCGTAGGTATAACAAGTGATAAAGATGCTCGAATTAAATTTGAGAATAAATTGAAAAAGCAATTTGACAAGCGGGATGTTGAATCCATGAGAAGCCTAGATGTTTTCGATATAAACTTTACCGATTCCAGAAAAACAGAAAAAGAGTTGGACTACTTTGAGGAAAGCCTATTGGACAAGGACTTCGATGCTATATTACTAACTAAGTTAATCGGATCTGAAACACGCCAATCCCTAAGAAAAACTATGAATGAATTATATGAAAGTAAGGACGGGTTCAATGAGGACTATAGAAGGCATCAAAATATTTATTATGAAGATGAGTATTATGAAAATTTTACGGTGTACAATGCAGAGACCTCATTGTATTGCATCTGTGCAGGTAAAGAACGGTCGCTTATTTGGCGTGGTAGTATAGATATTATGGACCCAAAAAACATTGACAAAACCATTGATGATTATGTACAACTGGTCATATTGGCAATGGAAGAACAAGATTTAATTTTTAGAAAAGAAAAGCAAAATGATGAAGTTACTGGTCTATAGTACAAAAAAATTTGAATTACCCTTTTTAGAAAAAGCGAATGGTAACCGACACAAAGTAACCTATATAGCGGATGCTTTAGATAGTGAAACGGCGATTCAAGCTGTCGGGTACAAGGTAATTTCAATATTTTCTGGTGATGATGCTTCTTCTATTGTTTTAGAAAAATTATGGGAACTAGGAGTACGTTACATTACACTGCGTTCTTCTGGACATAACAACATTAATATAAAAACAGCGAAACGTTATGGTTTTAGAGTTGCTAACTCCCCAGATTACTCTCCTTACGCTATTGCAGAACATGCGGTTGGTTTACTGCTTGCCTTTAATAGAAAAATCATTTTAGCAGATAAACAGGTACGCACATATAATTTTCTGCAGCACAATTTAATGGGATTCGATATACACGGTAAGACCGTTGGAATAATTGGAACAGGACGTATAGGTAGCGTAATGGTAAAGATTATGCATGGTTTTGGATGCAAAATAATTGCCACTGACCTTGAGGAAGATAATGATTTGATAGAGTTATGTGGGGTTACCTATGTCCCTTTGGAAGAATTATGTAGTCAATCCGATATCATTAGTATTCATATACCACTTACCTATGATAATCACCAATTAATCAACAGGAATAAATTGGAACTAATGAAACGAAACGTAATCCTAATAAATACGGCAAGAGGAGCAATAGTTGATACCAAGGAACTCATTAAAGCTTTAGAAAAGAATACTATAGGTGGCTATTGTACAGATGTATACGAAAAAGAGAAAGGAAGCTTTTTTCTGGATAATTCTAAAAATGGATTAAAGGATAAACAGTTAAAGAAACTACTGTCATTTTCCAACGTGCTATTAACTCCCCACCAAGCTTTTGTTACTAAGGAAGCGCTGGCCAACATTGCAGAGGTTATGATCAGTACTATTACAAATTGGGAAAAAGGATTGCTATGCAAAAATGAGCTAGGATTAGAACTTATAGACTCATAGTAGTGGGCTGAACAACTTTCCAAAACCTTCTTTTAATTTATCTAATAGAGATCTTTGCATATATTCAGGATATGAAAGCATTGTACTTATGTTGGCATCCTTGAGAAAATCTGTTTTCAATAATTGTGCAAAAGTTTGATCGTAAACGATAGCGTTAACCTCATAGTTTTGTTCAAAACTACGATCATCCAAATTTGCGGTTCCAATGGTACTAACAGCATCATCGCTAACTATAATTTTACTGTGTAAAAACCCATCTGGGAAAAGATAAATCTTAATACCAGATTTTAATAGGGGCTCAAAATAAGAACGTACACTCCAGTTTACTATTTTACTATCTGCATTTTCGGAGACCATCAAGCGAACATCTACCCCACTTCTTACCAATGTTTGTAATGCCTGCATGATCGCTTGGCCAGGAATAATATAAGGATTAGTAATATAAAGGTATTTTTTCGCACTGTTAATCATTGTAAAATAGGCCTGTTCCAGTGATGGAAAATCATCATCTGGACCACCAGAAACTATTTGTACCAGCGCTCCCTTATCATCCGAAATCACTATATCCTGCAAGGGTAACGGTTCAATAATTAGTTGACTTACCAAATACCAATCCATTGTAAAAACATAATCTAAATGGTTAGCCGCTTGGCCTTCTAATTTGAGATGCATATCGTGCCAGCTGCCCAAAGCAGCATCTCCTTTCAAATATTTATCAGATATATTGATACCTCCCGTAAAGGCGATATAACCATCGATGACTATTATTTTTCGATGATTTCTGTAATTTAATGAGGAAAGGAAGCGACCAAATTTAAAAGGGAGAAAAGGATATACTTCTACGCCAATAGCAATCAAGCTTTTTAAATAAGACTTACTTAAAGAAAAACTACCGATACCATCATAAATCATTCTAACCTTTACATTTTGAGCTATTTTCTTTTTGAAAAGCTGTAGTAACCTATCTGCCAGTTCACCTTCCTCATAAATATAATATTGTAAATGTATTTGCTGCTCTGCCCCTTCCAAGGCATTAAATATAGACTCAAATGTGGTTTTACCATCTTTCAGCAATGTGAGCTTGTTACTTTTTGTAGGTGGGAAATAGGAGTTTTTATAAACCAGTATCATTAATTTTTGATAGCTTCCTGCAAGCGTAGCTAAATGATTTGAAGTAGGTTTAGTAAGGTTTACAAATGCTTCCTTTTTTAACTGTAGTAATTTATTCTTTCTGCGATTTCTTCCCAATAAAAGATATAGGAATATGCCACCAACCGGAACTGTAAATATTGCCAAAAGCCAAGCTAACGTTTTTGAAGGTTTCGCCCCGTGTAATAGTATGCTCACCACAATGAATAGTGCAAGTATAATATAAAGGGCTAACAAAATACTAATCCACATAGGTTCCTTTTGTAGTTTCTTTAAAAAGCAATAGTACAGGAAACTACATCAATTTAAAAGTTACTGGAATACTAAAAGGTACTTTAACAGACCTACCCCTTTGTTTTCCAGCAGTCATTTTGGGTAAAGTTGCAATAATCCTTTCTGCTTCATTTTCCAAAAGTCTATCAGGGCCTCTCGTTTTAATATCGGTAATGTTACCATCAACATTTATAATAAACTGGACGTGTACTTTCCCCTGTATCCCCATCTCTAAAGCTATCTCAGGATATCTGAAGTTCTTCTTTACATGTTCCTGAATTTTTTGCTCAAAGCAAGCCCTTCTTTCTTCCTTTGCTACTTGCTCGCATCCTGGAAATACCGGCACATCCTCAATAACGGCAAAAGGTACTGTTATTTCTTCCTCAACTTCATCAACCATAATATCATCTACGGATATTATTATAGCATTTATTTCAGTTTCCTGATTCATTTCCGTGCTCTGAATAAATGTTTCCTCGATTTCGTCGGCATCGGCAATTACTTCGATAATAGTAGGAACAGTTGGCGGCGGTGGCGGTGGTAATTTAAGAGCTTCCGTTATTGGGACTTCTTCCTTTAAATCTGAATCTATCATATGTGCAATGACAACTTCAGATAAAGTAGTATCATAACTTTTGTACTCCAAAGCTCTCCAAGTAATAAAGAGTACTAGAGTAAGACCAATGACAAAAAATAGACCACTATCCTTGTTTAAATCGGCTTTTGGATTTTTTTTAAGTTTCATTATCTTGAGGTTTGCGTTTATTCAAAATAATACAGGTATTAGCACGTCACAATGATGTAGATCAGTGGTATGAAAATTTACTTTATACTCATCGTAGGTCTCTTTGATTTCATTTGATAGTTTGATTTAAGCGAATTTTTGAGTTTTGGTTTATTATAAGCAAACAATTCACAGCTGAAAATCTTTTTCTGATTTGATTTCAACATCGCTCAACTGTAACCCCAAATTTTTCAGGTCCAAACTAATCTTTTGTTCATGAACCCTCGCATATATTTGTGTTGTAGAAATTTTGGTATGCCCTAGCATCTTAGAGACCGTTTCAACAGGTACTCCATTGTGACCTCCTCACATTAAACCGGACAGTTAAAAAAATAGAGAATATCGGGCGAATAAATGTTTAACTTTAATCAAGTAATTGCGTAATCAAATGATCAAAGTATTCTGAATCGGAGTTTGTATTTGTAATCAAACAAGTAGAGACCGGCACCCGTATCCAAGAGGTGTGTCATATGATGGGTATCAGTGAGGCCACTTTTTACAATTGGAAGAAGAAATATGGAGGGCTTGGTGTCTCTGAACTATATAGGTTAAAGAACCTCGAAGAAGAGAATTCACAGTTGAAGAAACTGGTGGCCGACCTAAGCCTTACAAACAGATTTTACAGGACATGCTGAAAAAAAAAGTTCTGAGACCGCCCCGAAAAAGTGGGATGGTCGATAACATCAGGATGTCAGTACAACATCTCCGTTTAGCGTTGCTCTAAGCTCGTGTTATTACATAAGAGTGTTTTTAATTATAAAGCCAAGGGGCTTAGTGATGAACTGCTTCGCATGCGAATAAACGAGATAGCTTCCGTAAGGGCGCGCTATGGGTTCTGGCGCATCCATATCCTTTTGAAAAGGGAAGGCTTTATTGACAAAAATAAGCGCATGTACAAGGTCTATTTTGAGGAGGGGCTCAATCTTAGGTCAAAACAACCAAAACGTATAAAAGTGGATAACGGGATCGAGTTCATCAGTAAAATATTGGACAGGTGGGCATACGAGAACGAAGTGGAGCTAGACCTCTCAAGACCAGTAAAACCAACAGATTATCCATTTATCGAAAGCTTCAACGGTTCGTTAAGGGACGAATGTTTGAACGCCAATTGGTTGTTTTTTTTTGAAGATGCACAGGAAAAGTTCGATATTTGGAGGAAGGACTATAATGGATTTCGACCGCACAGCTCGTTGGGGGTACATCGTCCAACTAGTATATCGAAATGAATGAAAATAGCCCGAATTCTCTAGTTATGACCAGTACTTAAATATGGGAGGAGGTCACACCCTAGGTATATTTTGCGGTTTAATTACAATGGCCTTTCTAAGGAATATCCACAAAGTCCTAAGTACTTATTCATCTTTCTTTTCCTCAAATAAAAGTCGTAGCAAGCGGTATTGGGCATGGTCGAATTTATTCAGGAAAAGATCCTTTTTTCTGGTAAGTCCATCTTCCAACAAATAACTCAGCGGTTCCGTAAGTTCAAAACTTCTAAAAATTTCTTTTGAGATTGCCAATAGGGGAAGTGCTAGAATCATGCCCGAGATACCCCAGATAATCCCCCCGGTAAAGAGTCCAAGAATAATAAAAAATGGATTTATTTTAATACTCGGTCCCATGACATTGGGCGATATGATATTTCCCTCGATTTGTTGCACGATAATATAAAGGATAACTACGCCAATAGGTTGCCATAAGTTATCGGATACCATGAGCATATAAAAAAAAGGGAGAATACCTCCAATGGAGGTGCCAACATAGGGAATGATTTCAAGAAAGCCTGCCAAAAACCCCCAAAAGAATGGATATGGAACACCGATCAACCATAAACCAGAGCCTATCAATAGACCTAAAATAAGAATTACTAGACCCTGACCGATTAAATAGCGCTTGGCCAGCATTTGAATTTCTTCGAAGGCTCTTATGGCTCTATCACGATTTTTCGGATTTATTTGCACAAGGCAAAAGTTTTTAAAAGCAGTACGATATAAAAGTATGAAATAGGTAATGACGATAACCAAGCCTGCATTCGCGAAAACGTAACCGGTGGATTGCAGGCTTTCTTGAATAACATCCATTGGAACGTCCGATGCTGCAAGAATATTATTTGAAATCCATTGAGAAGTTGAATCAGCATCAAGATTGAATTTTTGATCTGACCAATCAAATATAGAGACCAAGACCTCGTTCAGCCTTTCCCGAACCGAAGGAAGGTCGTTGAAAAGAATGCGAGATTGATTGAAAAAGAAAAAAAGCACCCCGATTAAGGGGACAACTGCAACAATGTATGCGGTAAAAATGGATAAGATGCGACTGCGCAGCTTTTTCTCAAAAAAAGCAACAATCGGTTTTAACATCAAGGCAAAAAAAAAGCGAATACTAAAGGAGCGATGACCACCTTACCAACAATAAGAATCCAGATTATCGCGGTTACGATAAAGAGCAAGTAAAAAACGTTTGCCAAATTGATGTTGTATTTTTTTTGCATGCCTAAGTATATAGTGCTGTTTGATTGTTCATTACCATCTTTATTCGCGCCATTGAATTTACTTGAATTCTATTAATCCGTAGACTCCGTACTTCCATTAAAAATCATCGTACATTTTTCTATTTCCTTCTTCGCCCTGTCACTTGTGAAGCCCAAACCCAAAGCATATTTATAAATCAATTTTCGCTCTTCTTCGTCGACTTCGTGGTCGGCATAGATAATACCGCAAAGATCTTGGAGCCTTTCAATTCGGTCCTCCAACCTATAATGAGGAATAAATGGGTATTTCTTTGGGTCTTTCAAAATAAGTTTAACCTCATCTTCGGAAATACAAAGTTTAAACGCCAAACGTTTCAGCACAATTTCTTCATCAGGATTAATAGGTCCATCAACCCCCGCCAATTTTATGATAGCGGCAAAGTGTGCTAAATTACTTTGGTGTTCAGCCGATTCAAATCTATCTGCTATTGACATTATATTAGTTTTTGAAATTCAGGACAAGCTAGCTCAAGAAATGGGTTTAAGCAATGACAATTGTCAGTTCAAACAACCATTCATAGGATACATTACTATTTCAGACCCCATCTATACCTCAGCATAACAATTGAAATTCCAAAAATGCACTCCAATTCAATATGGGTATTGATGCCACAAGCAATGAACCTAATCAATGTGGAAATGATTTTAAATGATTAGAACTGATATATATCATTATACATGCTCCTTTCATGGTCTAACTTATCTGGATAAAAAGGAAACAATAGATGAAAGCAGTCTACCTCATAAAATACGGTCCCGCTGAAACCGCTTTTGAAATCCGGGGAATGAAAAAACCAGAACCAAATTCAAATCAAGTCCTAATAAAAGTGGAAGCCTTCGGACTTAATTTCGCCGACATTGCGGCACGTTATGGCAAATATCGAGGGGCCCCACCCCTACCGGCCCTATTAGGATACGATGTAGTCGGCACCGTGGAAAAATTTGGGACCAATGTTCTAAATCTCAATCTAGGTGACCGCGTGACCGCACTCACCCATTTTGGAGGGTATGCAGAATATGCCCTTGCCGAAAAAGGTGTAGTTCATGAAATACCCAAGACCATCCCCTCTGGAGTCGCCGTTGCCTTAGCGACTCAGTCTTGTGCGGCCTACTACTTATCGAACAGGCTGACCAATATTCAGGAAAACGAAAAAATCTTGATACATGCTGCTGCCGGGGGCGTTGGTACGGCCTTGATACAATTGGCCCTACATAAAAAATGTATTATTTTCGGCACATGTAGTTCACATGAAAAAATGGAATACCTGAAAAAAAACGGGGTGAACCATCCTCTCAATCATACAGAAACCGATTTTACCAAAACTATACGAAAGTTAATCGGCGACAAGGGGCTTGATGTTGTTTTTAATCCCATTGGCGGTAAATCCCTAAAACAGGGATATCGGCTTTTGGGCGCGGGTGGACGGCTGGCCAGCTATGGGGTTTCCTCTTTGAACAGCAAGAAAAATATATTTAAAAAACTGAAAGACCTATGGCAGTTCGGCATCTATCATCCTATACAGTTCTTGAGAAATTCGAACGGTATTATCGGAATGAACATGCTTAAGATAGCCGAAAAAAAACCAGAGAAAATCGCCAAGGTCATGCAAGAGGTCATTCAATTATATGAAGAGGGCGTACTGAATCCTCATGTGGGTGGGGAGTATCCAATTGACCGATTAGCAGAGGCACACAAGTTTTTGGAATCAAGAAAATCGATGGGGAAAATCGTCGTTAAGTGGTAATCCAACAAGCAACTATGAACTCCGACAAATTAAATGGCAAAGTGGCCATAGTAACTGGTTCTAGCCAGGGCATTGGAAAGGCTATAGCTGCTGAACTGGCTCAAAAAGGGATTAAGGTTATGTTAAATGGCAGGAACAAGGAAAGACTAGAAGCAACTAGAATTGAATTAACAAAAAATGGATATGATGTATCATCGATTGCCGCCGATATTAGAGATGTTGTTCAATGTCAAACCCTGATAACAAAAACCCTAAATCATTTTGGAAAAATTGATGTGTTGATTAATAATGCGGGCGATAGCAGTCGCGGC
The DNA here is from genome assembly GCA_938038975.1 of uncultured Maribacter sp. Classification (GTDB taxonomy): domain Bacteria; phylum Bacteroidota; class Bacteroidia; order Flavobacteriales; family Flavobacteriaceae; genus Maribacter. The sequence continues at coordinate 96,826 of CALHVP010000061.1, forward strand.
CCGGTTGAAAAAATGAACACTTCTAATTTTAAGAGCCTAATGGAAACCAATTACAACGGAGGAGCCTACATGAGCAAATATGCCGTTCCGCACCTTAAGAAGACCAAAGGCCATATTATTTTCATCAATAGTGTGGGCGGGTTTAGAGGCATGCCTTATAATTCTGCCTATACTGCTTCAAAAATGGCACAGGCCGCATTGGCAGAGGCCCTCCGTATTGAACTTTATGATGCTGGCATTCATGTGGGCCTAATGTATGTAGGTTTTACAGAAAATGACCCTAAAAAAAGTATTTTAGATGTTGATGGCTCCCGCATCTATCTGCCTAAACGAATTAATATGCGATTAGCAAAGCCCCAATCTGTAGCCAAAAGTGTTCGAAGAATGATTGAAAAAAGAAACGACAAAAGTACCTTAACGGAACTAGGTATGTTAGCCAATTTTATGATACGCTATATGCCTTGGTTGAGTAATTACATCCTATTGATGAATAGGGAAAAAATCAGGAAACAGTTTACTGAAATCGGTGGTGAAAAAGTACTAGAAAATTATGATTATTAAAAATATTTCTATCCTATTTGAAGAATTCGGCGATATGCTTTTAATACCCGCAAGGCCCTCAAGGTATTCCAACGGCTTGGTCGTCCTGCTTTTTCCATATTAAAATGGGTCTGCCCCTGGTGCTTGGCTTGCACATTCCACTTGCCGTCCTTATTTCTTATTTTCCAAAGGACATCAATGGCCGGTTGCATTCGGTCGTCCCAAGGCGTTTTGGAATATTATCAGGCAAATACAAAGGTTTCGAAGATCCAACAAGGTGTAATGAATAACCGTCCATTTGGGATAATAAAACTCCCTTCCCCAGTGACCATTAGGTTTACGCTTGGCCCTAAAACGGGCTCCCCACCCTTCTTTGGCAATCCTAATTTGTAAATCTTTGCGTTCAGTCCTAAGCAAATCGCGATGGACTTGATATTCTACGGCAACATCGCCTTGTAGAAGCCATTGTATGATTTTATCGGAATCCATCTAATAAAAACGATTATCCGATAAAATTACCACTGACGGGAATCTACTTAAATGATAACTGTCATTCTAGAATTATTTGGTTGCAAAGGCCAAAAAATAATTATTGGAATGATTTTGGTCATTGTGTTTCATCCGCAGTCCTACTTCCTTTGCATAAAATTTATTTCATGATCGTTGTCGGAATTTTCATTCCTCTCTTTTTGCTAATACTCGGCCTATTGCTAGTACCTATTGAAATCTATATCGATACTACCAGCAATCAGTATTTCTTACAATTAAAAGGTTTAGTAAGGGCAAGTCTCGAAGGGGATACCGAGGAAGTGATACGAATAAGATTAAGAGCTTTTTTTAGAGATTTTTACTTCTACCCATTAAAAAATATTGGGGCGGCCAAACCTAAAAAATCAAAAAAGACGAGCGTAAAAAAGCGCACAAAGGGAATTCCTGTTAAAAAAATTAGGCGCGTTTTGAACTCTTTCAAGGTAAAAAAACTGTTTGTGGATATAGATACGGGCAATTATATCTCGAATGCAAAATTATATCCTGTGTTCGCTTTTTTGAACTATTACCGTGGAGGTTTCAATATCAATTTTGAAGGAAGAAATCAAGTGGTATTGTTCATTCAAAATAGACCACTACATATCATTAAATCATTTATTAATCCTTAAAAAATAGTATTATGGAACTAAATTTTGAAGAATTATTAGGGAAGGTCACGGACTTTATCAAGTCGGAAGCCAAAACGGAAACCGTTGTCGGGGAACAATTTGAATTGGGCGAATTTAAGTGTGTTCCAGTTATTAAAGTTGGAATGGGATTTGGCTCTGGTGGCGGCGAAGGTTCACAGCCTAAAACTGGACAAGGCCAAGGTGGTGGAGCGGCTGCAGGGGTGGGTATTGAACCTATTGGTTTTTTAGTGAGTAAGGGAGATGAGATTTCTTTTCTTGCCGCTGGAAATACCAATGGTCTTGCCGCTGCTTTTGAAAAAGTACCTGATTTGATTGAAAAACTGACCAAAAACAGGCGTGAGGAAAAAGAACCGGAAATGTCTTAACTGTTTGGTCTATGGGAGAACTGGATAGGCTTATTTTATGTACAAATGAGGCTATCCAGTTTTAGTGATATTGACATGGTCATTCATTAATGCGATTAAAAGCTATCCAGTATCTAGGGATTTCAAATAGCTTTCCATCAAGGCTAAATATCTTTTGACCTCGGTAAGAGCTGTGGTCTTATCCGCGTTGTTCGATGCACTTTTCGCTCTGAGACTATTGACCTTTGCCCGCACATTGGCGCGGTAGCTTTTGTAATAGCTGAAAAGTCGTTTTTCCGCTTTGTTTCTGATTGACGGAAAAAGGAAGTTATACTGTGTAATGAACAAATCGGAAAGGTCTTTTCTGCCAAGCGCATCCAAGTCCATACAAAGAAAGGCAACTTCGTTGAGCACATCTATTTGGCGGTAACTTTCATTAAACTCGATACAATCAAACGGCTGTGGTTCAGGCAATAAAAAAATATTACGTGCATGCAGGTCGCCATGGCAATCCCTAAAAAATCCGGAACGCAATCGATCTTCAAGTAACTCTTTATTTTCGTTCAAGAAGGTATTGGAAACCACCAAGGTTTCTTCAATGGTCTTACCATACCCGTCACCCAACTTTTTGGAAAGGAATTCTTTTTCAGCACCTAAATCGTTGAATTTTTCTTTTATATCCAACACGTTTTTTTTATAAATGATGGTGGTATTGTTATGGAAATGAACAATAGTAGCGGCAAGGCTTTTAATATCCTTAGTAGAAACGTTATTGTTTCTCAAAAGAACATCCATTTGTTTCTCGGAATCGAGCTTCCGCATTTTTAGTGCGAAATCAATTAAGACGCCCTTCTTTCCACCAACATAGCAACCACCTTCATGCTCATAAACGGGAAGGACTTCGAGATAAATGCCCTTTGAAAATCGCTGGTTCAATTCCAGTTCCCTTTCACAAAAATACTTACGACGTTCGAGAGTAGAAAAATCCAAAAAGGAATACTTGATGGGTTTTTTGATTTTGTATACGTACGCATCACATAAAATAACCCATGAGATATGTGTCCCGACCAATTCATGATGCTCGGTCGGTTCCGGAAATACTCCTTCGGAAATCAGCTTATCAATTTGATTTCGGGTCATTCTTTAGATATTCTTGTGCCTGTTGTAGCATGTCATCAATATTGTGGTTGGTAGATTCAAGCACCAAATGTGGTGCACCTAAAGGCTCCCATTCTTGTTTGATTAATTGGTATACGTCAAAGTCGGCCTCGGAGATAGGTCTGTTTTTTTGTACGCGCTGCCTAATGGTTTCTTCATCGGCCCGTACTTCGATAATAGAAATTTTTCCTTCTCCTTTTGCGAGAAAAGGGTGCCTCGTTTCCTTTTTGTTAAAGGTCGCATCGAGCACCAAATTCCTATTTTGATGTAAGGCTTCCTCCATTTTTTCAAACATCATTGCATACACCATGGCTTTTTCCTGTTCGGAATAGGTTCTCTTTGGAAACAATTCCCTGCGTAACCGGTCAGAGTTCCTGTATTCGGCATCCAATTGTTTTGCAAGCCTTTCGGCAAAATAACTTTTTCCCGAACCGGGAAGACCTAAAACCAGTATAATCATTTAATATGATAATTATTATTTGTTTTCGTTGACATTTACTCTTTGCTTATCATTTACTACCCAATAAATCCCTTTTACATCCTTGACCCAGTTGTCGTACATAAAAATAAGCTTGATTTCCTCTAGTGTTTCCAAGACACCTATAACCAGTATGACATAGAACAACTGATATACAGGATAGAAAAAAAGTGTCGATAGGATGAAAAAGGCTTGTGTAACGGCTGATATTTTTGCCAAATAGGTGTGAAAAGCTGTAGCTTTGCCGTACTTTTAAAAGCAATCAACATCTGTACGATGTATGGTACGAAAGCAATGGCAATTAGTAATAGTTTTTCTTTTATGAACGCTTTTTCAAATACACAAAGTCCGATCAGACTCAAAATAAAGGTCAACTGGTCGCCTATTGAATCGAATTGTGCACCCCTTTCACTGCTAATCTTTAGTTTCCTTGCGAGGTAACCGTCAATGGCATCGGTGGAATAACTTATAAGTAAAAACCAAGTGAATATTTCCCGCTCTCTAAACCATAATAAAACCAAGAGTATGGGTACAGCAGCAATTCGATAGAAAGACAGCCAATCGGCTATTGTATAGTTTTTGAAAGTAAACATATTAATTTTCAGTTACTATAATCGAATTTAGTTGGCCGACGATCTCAGCTACAACATCTGGTGCATCCTCCAAAATTGATTCTCCTGAAATGGCATCTACGTCTTCCATCCGCTCCGATCCTTCACCTGATGTGGTCAATACCACCATTTTATTTTTCGAATTGGAATTTTCATCCATAAACGATTGAACCGCTTCAGGAGGTTTACCATACTCCCAAGTGTGCATGACCAAAATAGCCGTGTAGTCGATGGGTTTAATATCGCTCAAAGTAGAGACATCTATTACTTCAATGAAGACGGGGTTAGCTTTATAATAATCCAAAACTCCTTGGGTCACAGTATTTTTAAAATTGCTACCCTGAGTAGCTATGAGGAGTTTGGTTTGCAGCGTTGAGGAGTTTATTGAATATGGAACTACGGAATCCATTGAATATTCATACTTATACCAAACGGCAAATACAAAAAATAGGGCTACGATACCTATCGATATCCAAACCACTACTTTATACCATTTTACTTTCATTAGCTTCATATTTATTTTTTTTAAATTAAATTTTTGTGATATCTGATAGGGTTTCTACCAAAATTATAATCTAACCCTTCAGAACAATGGGCTGTTTCATAATCTCTGGGTTTTTTTATCATTTTTATTCAATCCTCTTCCGATAAGTCGTGATGTTCAAAATGCCTTCTATATGCCACATGTTCTTGATTTACCAGATTTTTTATTTCCATACTCAGGCGGGCGGCAAATTGCGCTATCTGACCACATGTAAATAGTGTTTTTAAAATATCCTTGAAGCATCCGCAGTCCTTCCGCTTTGGTATAGGCAAGTGTCTATTTTACTCTGTTGAATGTGGAATGGTAAAACAAAGTAATCTGCCGTTCCAAGGTAGCTATCTCTACCACTACTTATAATTTTTATAGGTTTCCAAATGATGTTCCAACAGTTGCTGTAGGCTTTCCAAATAGTCCTGAAATACTTTTTTATCTATTTTAGGATGTTCGCTTGTAGGTAAGGTCAAAGGATTCTCATCCAAATTCCGATAGAGTTCTGGATAGTTAGATTCCATGGTATTGGTGAGTTCCATTATTTCTGCCAACACAGATTTAAGGTCTTGCATAGCTCATGCGATTATCGGTTGATTCGACTTTAAATCTAGCTGCAACATTTCCTGGCGTTCCATCATATATTCTGCAAGTGCAAATACATCCTTTCTAAGGATTCTAAAATTATTTTCAAACCGTGCAATCTCGTCTTCAAGATGTTCATGTTCAATCCGAAAGATGCGCGAATCCTTTCTTTTTGGTTCTTCCACCATTAGGGCCAATTGTTCTAGATGTTTGTTGGTCTTTCGTAATAAATCCTGACCTCGTCTATCGGTTTCTAACAAATCCATTTTTAGTTCGCGCACTGCATCGAGGTTTTCGTTGTGAATTGGTTCACCTAAATCAGTATCAATTAGCCTACGGAAAAACTTATGCTCATCGATATAGAATAACAGTTCTAACTTCCAGTTTTGCGTCAACGCATATAGTTCATGCCAGTCCGCTTTTTGAATATAGTCACCCACAGGCCTTTTTCTAAATTTGTTCATAATACATTTCTATTTTGTCGTACAAATCTATGGGATGTTCGCACTAGTCTAAATGATTTGAATCAGTTTAGAACATCGTTTGTAGAATGACTTAAATCATTGTAAGTAATGAAAAATGTCCATTATTTAGTAATATCCATTTAGACTAAATATTATGCAAAAACTATACTTTATCATCGCATTGCTATTCTCTGCGAGTATAATGGCGCAACATACAGGAAATGAAAAAATTAAAATCTCAAAACCTGAACAAGACTATATTTACCTTGCTTCCTAAAACATACAAGTAGATGCCATCGTCAATGGAGATGTTGTTGTAGCAGGAAGTAGGATTACCATAAGGGATGGTATATGCCAAGATTTCATCGTGGCAGGAGGTAAGCTGACCACTAATTCTGAAATTGGTAATGATGTAATCATCGTACCATGATTTAGTAAAACACATGAAAATTAAAGGGCACTATCCGTTGTTAAGTTTCAGTAAAAAGAATGTTACAGTCTAACATAACAAAACCATAATCATGCAAGATATACCTCTTAAATCCATTTCTATACAATTAGATGGAACGATTCTTCAAGGAGATTTGGTCGTACCAAAAAATGCTATGGGCATGGTCATCTTTTCACACGGGAGTGGAAGTAGCCGTTTAAGTCCCAGAAATAGCTATGTTGCAAAAGTGATACAAAAAAAAGGACTAGCTACATTGCTCTTTGATCTTTTGACCGAAGATGAAGATAGGGTTTACGCCAATCGGTTCAACATCGATCTACTGACCATGCGTCTAATCGACGTGACCCAATTTATTCAACAACGAAAAGAAACCGAAAATCTACCTATCGGTTATTTTGGCGCAAGTACCGGTGCAGCATCGGCGCTTCGTGCTGCCGCACACTTTGAAAACGATATTAAGGCCTTAGTCTCGAGAGGTGGCCGACCAGACTTGGCTCTTAATGATCTATATAAAGTGACTGCCCCTACACTTTTAATTGTTGGTGGACGAGACGGTGTCGTGATAGAACTAAACCAACAAGCTTATGAAAAATTACCGTATAAAAAGAAATTAGAAATCGTTCCTGAAGCCACCCATCTTTTTGAGGAACCCGGCAAACTGGAAGAAGTAGCTCGGTTATCGGCAGACTGGTTCGATACACATTTATCAACATAAAAATAACGAACAATGTTCAAGGATAGAATTGATGCAGGTACGCAATTAAAAGAAAAATTATTAAAGTTCAAAGATGAAAATATGGTGGTATTGGCCATACCTAGGGGCGGTCTCCCTATAGGAGCCATTGTGGCCAAAGCACTAATGACACCATTGGATGTGGCCCTGACGAAAAAAATAGGCCATCCAAACAATAAAGAATATGCCATTGGAGCCGTGAGCCTGGAGGATACGGTACTTACCGAAGCAAAGGGTGTTACAAAAGGATACATAAACGAAGAAACAATTCGTATCCGTAAAAAACTCCAGCAACGGCATAACCAATATTACAAGAAACGTTCGCCCCAAAGTATCAAGGACAAAACCGTGATTATTGTAGATGACGGTATCGCAACAGGAAACACCCTATTGGCCACAATAGAACTCGTAAGCAAACAAAATCCAAAAAAAATAATAGTTGCGATTCCTGTGGCACCCAGTTCAGCCATAAAAAAATTGGAGAATACCGAAAAGGTAGATGAAGTAATCTGTTTACGGGTGCCTTATAACTTTCAAGCAGTGGGTCAATTTTACACAATATTTAATCAAGTATCCGACGAAGAGGCTATCAAGATTTTAGACGGATTTTATGGGTAACATCTCATCGCTATCACAGCTCGGTGACTGTATTGCAGTTAGACCAAATACTCTGAATCAGAAATGAGAACAGTAACACCTATATAATTAATATTATTTTTTAATCGCTCTAATCGTTACAAAAGACCCTTGCCCAAATCCTTCTCTAGGTATTTGTACTTCTTTTATATCCTCTAATTCCCCGAACAATGTTTGGTTGTATGTAGGTTTTTTGAATCCGGTTTTCCTAATTAATTTTTCTATGCGATTAACGCTATAAAACTGTGCTTTATGATAAAAATCGCTACGATGCCGTTCTTCCGCATAACGTTTCGCAATTTGGCCATCACTCTCCAGAAAACCGATAATAACAGACCCTTCGGGCTTAAGCACCCTATATGCCTCCTCAAAGGCTTTTTTAACATTTTTTATGAAGCAAACGGTAACAAAAAGAACAAAATCGAATTGCATGGCAGCATAAGGTAACCGTTCTGCAGTTCCTTTCATAATCTCTATACCCCTTTTGACTGCTCTTTTGGCCATTTCTTTTGAAGACTCAACACCTTCCTTAATATCTAATGGTTTGGAAAAAAGACCAGTACCAACGCCTACTTCTATACCCCGAATATTCTGGGGCAGTTCCAATAACTGATCTTGTAAGGCTAAGATTTCAGATTGGTAAACCTCGGAATAGTTATCATACCAAGCTTCATATTCCTTTACGTGTTCATTGAAAATATCTATCTGATTCATCTTATTAAATTTTAAATAAATATAATTAGAATTAGGTCTGTAAGAAATGACTTTAATGAATTAACCAAGGATATAAATAATCCATTTTACCATAGAACACAAGTAAATAAAAGGCCCCGCACAAAGCTTAATAGCAACTGTACGGTACCTTTTAAACCAACCAAACTAATTTTATTCCGACGTATCCATAATACCAAATGTGACCTTAGCATTGACACGATATTCCGAAATTTTATTGTCCATTACGCAAACTTGCATATCTTTTACATAGACCGATTTAATATTCTTTATGGTCTTTGATGATTCGTTAACAATATTCTGAACGGCATCTTCAAAACTCTTGGTTGAGTTGCCTAAAATTTCTATTACTTTTAAAACTGTTGCCATAACTTTTGTATTTACTAATTCGTAATTGTGATAATGTTCATTAAAGGAATTCCCCTTTTTCGTTCAATTTTACCCGTAGGGTTTCCTTCCCGTTTTCCAATTTTAATTTATAGGTCTTTTTGGCTCCCCTACCATCCTTATAATTGACTAAATAAATATCCTTAGTAATCATCCAATTGGGAAAACGTTCCAAAACCGCTTCTTTTACAGCCATTGGCAAATTAACGTTCTTAAAACGCTCGGCGGTATGTAACAGTTTACCGTCTTTGTCGTAGGCGGCTAGAATCGTACCTTCTGGAATGAAGAAATTGATTTCATAGAAATCATAATCGTCTTGATAATATTCGGAATCCTTTACATTGAATGCTGCTACTTTGCGCTCCAACATTTCTACAGGCACCGAAGCTACTTCTTCACTATTCACATTTTGTAAATATTTATAATTTGTAGCATATACGGTAACCTCTGAAAGCTCTTCCGTTTTAGTAATTTGGGCGTACATAGGGATGGTCAATCCGATTGTCAAAAGACCTAATAACATTTTTTTCATGACTATAGAATTTGAGTTAATATATATTCCGACACTTTTTTTAGATGCATCGATTCAAAAATAATAGGACAAGTAAAAGCGCACAATGATGTAGGTCATTCACATGATTCAATCCCTTAAAAATGGCTATCATATATTGGCAAGATAATTCTGCTTATTACTTCATTGTATTAAACCTAATTAGTAACTGAATGCTACAGCTCTATTAAAAGGCATTTAAATAATTCCCAAAAAAGGTAGTGATAGATATTTAAGTTTGAAATACACAAACGCCTATGTAAGAATGGTCTTCATTTTCTTTTAGGATACATTTATCACTGATTAGTGATTTTACTTGAGTATCAAAACTTTTAAACCAAATACCATAAAGTTGGGCGACTAGTATTGTGCTGGTTATTTCCTCAACATACATGGTACAAAAAATTGCTTTATGCGAATAAGTGAGTCGGAGCACTTTTTCGAGAAATTCGACTAACAAAGCCTTATGTCCCGATGCCTTGATTTCAACTTTCATAATGCAATCATAATGAGTTGCAGAACTGCAAGATCCGGGGCTCAAAACATGGCCTAAACCTTTAAGACTTGTCTTGAATGTATCTTGTAGGGAACTTCCTTGAATAGGTATTGTTGTACCAACTGATTGTACCCACCTAGACCGTGATGATTTGGTGTTTTTTCCTTTTGTTTGTGTTTTTGTAGCCAAATCCATTTTAAGCATTTATAAAAATATTAATAACAGCTATCTCTTTTTAACAATGAGTCTTTCCTGAGAGGAAACACAATATACTGGCTATGGGCAATACTTAAAATGACCTAGGTCAGTCCTCTATTCGTAAATGCCTATTTAGTAGGTAACACAATTTAAACAGAAAAAATATTTCACTTTCAAGATAGTCTCGCCCAAGACAACAAATCCCATTATTAGTTACCAATACTTGTAAGCACTATGTACAAAATAAAATTTAGATGTCATTTTAAACAAGAGTTTCATGGTTATAAACTATGATTAACTCATGCGTTCTACAAAAAATTGAATACTAGTCAATATTTTCTATTAAGAAAGAATTTTGTTTTTAGACAATCCGGTATCCCGAACCAGTATTACGTTTCACTGATTTGTGTCATTTCAAAAGAGTTTCGTCTTATCTATTTTTATCACTTTGAATAGATGGATATAACTAAGAATACTAATGGAAAACACTTCAAAATCCTATGCGCTACCTAATTATCTTTTCGAAGTAAGCTGGGAAGTCTGTAACAAACTAGGAGGTATCTATACCGTAGTATCTACTAAGGCAAAGCTGCTACAGGATACCTACGGCGATCACTTTATACTGTTAGGTCCCGACATTTACAAAGGGGAATTGGGCAACAGGGATTTTATCGAAGATCAAGAACTATTTAAGGATTGGAAAATACAATTCGAAGTTGATGGGCTCAAGCTCAGAACTGGTAGATGGAATATTCCAGGTAAACCGATTGTTATTCTTGTGGACTTTTCGCCATTGTTTGCTGTAAAAGACCAAATTTTCAAATTGTTATGGTCCAAAAACAAGCTTGATTCACTCTTGGGTGGATGGAATTACATTGAACCAGCCTTATTTGGTATAGCCACAGGTAAGGTCATCGAAAATTTTAGCCGATTCTACCTACAACCCAACGAACGTCCTCTAGCTCATTTTCATGAATGGATGACGGGCGCAGGCGTGCTCTATCTCGAGAACAATTCACCTGAAATAGCTACCGTATTCACCACCCATGCTACTTTTACCGGACGTGCCATCTGTAGCAATGGGCAGCCTTATTACAGTCGGTTAGACACCTATAATGGAAATCAAATTGCAAAAGACTTTAACGTAATGGCTGAACATTCCTTGGAAAAGACAGCTGCTATTACTGCGGATGCATTTACCACGGTTAGCGAAAACACAGCGCGTGAATGCCAGCAATTATTAGGCAAGGCCGTGGACCAAGTAACTACCAACGGTTTCGAAGATTCTTTTTTACCAGAGAAAGATCAATGGAAAACAAAAAGGGTAGAATCCCGAAAACGACTTCTAAAAGTTGCTTCCGCCGTGGTGGGCACTAAAGTAAACGAAGATGCATTTCTTGTAGCCACGAGCGGTAGATATGAATATCGCAATAAGGGAATTGACCTCTATATTGATGCCTTGGCGAATCTAAACCAAAAAGAAGGAATGAACCGTCAGTTCATTGCTTTTGTTATAGTTCCTGCAAACCATACCATTCCAATTCCCGAAGTACATACTGCTATCAAAACAGGAAACTTTACCAGAAGTAATGGCTCTATTACCCTAACCCATTACCTACAAGATCCAGAAAATGACCTTATTCTAAAACAAATCAAGGATAGCGGATTCACAAATAACTCCAATTCAAATATCATAATCATCTATGCCCCGATATACTTAGATGGCCACGACGGAATATTCAACAGTTCCTATTACGAAGTACTTATAGGTCTGGATTTAACGGTTTTCCCATCCTACTATGAACCCTTTGGCTATACTCCCTTGGAAAGTCTTGCCTTTCATGTGCCCACCTTAACTACCACTCTGACAGGTTTTGGACAACAGGTTAAATCAAATGTAATAGGATATAGAACAGGTATGTTGGTCATTGAACGCTCTGACTTTAACAATCGAACCGTTACCGAACAAATTGCGAATTATATTTTAGCGTTTAGCAACAAAGATGCATCCGAAATAAAACAAGCACGTGAGAAAGCGTTCGAAATTTCACGTTCTTTTCTTTGGAAGAACTTGATTCATAATTATAACGAGGTTTACCAAATTGCCTTGAAAAGGCATACACTGCGAACACAAACATTGGAACGTCTCAGGAAACTGACCCCTAGCGTATACGTCGCCTCAGCGAAATCGAATGAGCCTATATGGAAAAGTGCAATGGTTAAGTTTAAGATACCCGAAAGCCTAAAAGATCTGGAAAGAATAGCAAAAAACCTATGGTGGACGTGGCATCCCCAAGCGGCGGAACTTTTTGCCTCTATCGACTCCGAGCTCTGGGAAACTTCCAACCATAACCCCATTTGTCTGATTAGTTCGTTGGACTACGACCGTTTTCTTGAATTGGAAAAGGATGAAACATTTAAGTCCCGATTACAACAAATAACGGAGATATTCAATGCCTACATGTTCAAAACTTCTGAAAAGAAAGACCCTAAAATCGCATACTTGTGTATGGAATACGGGTTGCACGAATCCATTCCCATTTATTCTGGCGGACTAGGCATCTTAGCTGGCGACTATCTTAAGGAAGCCAGTGATCAAAACAGCGATATAGTAGCGTTCGGACTTCTTTACCGCTATGGCTATTTTAATCAAGGTTTCACGGTGCATGGAGATCAAGTAACACAATATATCAAACAGCACTTTACGATGCTACCCATTTCCCCCGTTATGGATGCAAATGGCAAGCGAATGGTATTACTCTTACCTTTAAGAGGAGCTATTATCAACTCACAGGTCTGGCGGATAGATGTAGGCCGTATTCCCCTCTATCTATTCGATACAGATATACCAGAGAACAGCGACGATAATAAAAAGATTACTCACAACTTGTATGGAGGGGATAACGAAAACCGTTTTCGACAAGAACTTTTATTGGCCATTAACACCTTACAATTACTAGAAAAATTAAAGATAAAACCTAATTTGTTTCATTACAATGAAGGGCATACGGCCTTTACAGGACTAGTACGTATTGTAAAACTGATGGTTGAGAAAAACCTCAGTTTTAAGGAAGCGGAACAATTCGTGAAAGCATCGACCCTGTTCACTACACATACGCCAGTACCTGCTGGGCAAGATGTTTTCGGGGAAGACCTTTTACGTGGCTATCAGGCACATTTTGCAGAGACAATGAACATTCCTTGGGAACAATTTATGGGCCTTGGCAAACTAAAACCTATAGATAAAAAAGAAAAATTCTCCATGACCTATCTGGCGGCTCGGTCGGCTGGGGAAATCAATGCCGTAAGTAAGATTCATGCGGAAGTGACACGAAATATGTTCAGCTCCATTTGGAAGGGTTTTTTACCAGAAGAATTAGCAATCGAGAACGTTACCAATGGGGTACATTATGCCACTTGGACAGCTACCGAATGGCAGCAACTGTTCACTGAAACGTTCGTGACCGATTTTCAAAAGAATGTGTCCAACTCTGAGCATTGGGTCAAGGTTCGTGAAATTCCTTCGCAAAAAATAGCAGAGATTAAAAAAGTCTTGAAAAAGAAGTTAATCTCTGCGTTAAAAAAACGCCTTTTGGAAAGTATGAAACAATTACATTCCTCCTCCAAACAGATGTACGGGGCATTAAACTCCTTTGATGAAAACGATTTACTCATAGGTTTTGCCCGCCGTTTTGCAACTTATAAACGTTCCAATCTACTCTTCCAAGATGAAGAACGATTGGCAAAACTCCTGAACCAACCCAACAGACCGGTAAAAATAATCTTTTCCGGCAAGGCACACCCTGTGGACATCGGAGGGCAACAACTTATTAAACAGATAATCGAGATTTCTAAAAAACCGAAGTTTTCAGGTAAGATATTCTTTATCCAAAACTACGATATGGCTTTGGCGCGTTTGCTAGTCCAAGGCTGTGATGTATGGTTGAACACGCCTGAGAGGAGAAATGAGGCCTGTGGTACTAGCGGCATGAAAGCAATTCTTAACGGCACCCTTAATTTTAGCATATTGGACGGTTGGTGGGCAGAGGCCTATAGAGACGATTCCGGTTGGGGACTGTCAAAAGAAAAAAATTATGATAACTCGGAAGATCAAAATGATTTTGATGCCGAGACCTTATACAACATGTTGGAACATGAAATAATTCCAGAATATTTTGAAAAAAATGCAAAGGAAATTCCTGAAAAATGGATCGGACGTATCAAAAATGCCCTGATACACATTGCCCCTCATTTTACGACGGAACGCATGTTAGATCAATATTTCGAAAAATACTATTTACAAATGTATAATCGAGTACAAAAAATGCAACAGAAAGAGTATAAGGTGGTCAAAGAGCTTGTACAATGGGGTAAAAAAAATAATGAAGCATGGGATAAGATTTCGGTCGTGGATGTACAAGTATCTAATGGGGTCAAGCCATTGGAACTCGGAGAGACCTTTCAAGCGGAAATTACATTAGATTTGGGCGAGCTTTCCCCAAAAGAAATCGGTGTAGAACTGGTATTCGCTAAACGCCAGGCAACTGGGGAATTTAAAATCCGTAGCGTTCAAGAGCTAAAATTTATTTCACAAAAAAAGAATCAAGCAGTGTATAAAGGCGAAGCCATCGTAACCATTACGGGGGCATTTCAGTATGACATCCGTTTTTATCCTAAAAACAAATGGCTGAAATATCGGCGTGATTTGCCCTTGGTAGAATGGATCTAATTTAACTTTAAAAACAAATATGATGATAAAAGATTTGGATAAAAAAACATATAAAGACATACTCAGTAATAACTACATTGGACGTTTGGCCTATATATGCAAAGGAGAACCCTTTGTTGTGCCGATTACCTATTATTATTGCCATGACAATAATAGTATTATTAGTTATTCGGCAAAAGGTCATAAAATAGAGGCTATGCGTATAAACCGAATGGTTTCATTTGAAGTGGATGAGATCATATCCGTAAACCGTTGGCGCTCCGTATTGGTCCATGGGCTATTTGAGGAGTTGCATCAGATAGATGCAAAATACCGATTACATGAATTTTCAGAAGGCGTAAAAAAAATCATCGAAAAAATAGAAAAGAAAAATCCTCAATTTATCGGTGAATTTTCCAGTAAGCTAGAGGGCCAAGGAATGCCGGTGGTGTATAGAATAAACATACGGGAGATTACAGGAAAACAAAGGAAAGATTAGCACTTAGTTTAAGGATATTATGCAGTAAAGAACACCTTTACTATAATTTAGAGAAATAAAAAGGGAGGCATCCACAGTGGGTCTAGTGCAAAGCAAATGTAGTATTCAACCCTTTCGGACAATCACTAGTAATCGTTCTAAATACATACCATGAAACAATAGATGAAAGGGCCAAAAACCGCGAAACAAAAAGTGGGCTATTACCTAAGCTGAAATAGTTTTTGAGCTTTTGGAGTTGTCAACCCCACGTGCTAAAATTGAAAAGAAGATTAGACTTTTTTTTCTTAAAACAAAAAATCTTTACCATGAACAAGATTATTACATTAACAATGAATCCCGTGGTGGAAAAAGCAACTTCAGTGGCCGGCGTTATCCCTAATAAAAA
Organism: uncultured Maribacter sp.; assembly: GCA_938038975.1. Classification (GTDB taxonomy): domain Bacteria; phylum Bacteroidota; class Bacteroidia; order Flavobacteriales; family Flavobacteriaceae; genus Maribacter. The sequence continues at coordinate 112,491 of CALHVP010000061.1, forward strand.
GTTACGCTGCGGGTCGCCTCATTATTCTGCGGGCGGTGGAGGTATAAATGTCTCGCGTGCGATACAAAATCTTGGAGGCAGCTCGCTCTGCATGTATGTCGCAGGTGGACCGGCGGGTACTCACTTGCAACAGCTTTTATCCAATAACCTTATCGAACAAAAAGTTATTTCCATAAAGGGATGGACACGTGAAAATCTTTTCGTTACCGACACCAATACAAATTTGCAGTATCGTTTTGGGATTCCTGGACCAAATGTTAAAGAAGAAGAATGGCGTGAAGTGCTTAAACATGTTGACGATACTATAAGAAAAGGCGATTATTTAGTAGCTAGTGGAAAACTTCCATTAGGTGTTCCGACCAACTTTTACGTACAGGTATCCGATATAGTTCATAGAAAAGAAGGGCGCTTAGTTCTTGATACTTCCGGTAAAGCCCTGTTGCCCAGTATGAAATCAGATATTTTTCTCATGAAACCAAACCTCTCGGAATTGAGTGAGTTGTGCGGTGTAGAATCTATATCCATTTTGGAACTGGAACGGCTATCAAAAAATATTTTGAAAAAATATCCTGTAAAAATCCTTGTGGTTTCCATGGGTGCGAAAGGTGCGTTCTTGGCAACAAAAGAGACAAATAAGTATATTGCCGCGCCCACTGTACATCAAAAAAGTACTATTGGATCAGGCGACAGTATGGTTGCAGGGATGGTCCTGGGTTTATCTCAAGGAAAAGCGTTGAGTGAAATGTTCCAATATGGGGTTGCTTGTGGCACGGCAGCCACTATACATCCAGGAACACAGCTTTGCAAAAAAGAGGATGCGGATAAACTATACGAATGGCTTCTTGCGGAAAATGTTAAAAAAAATAAAAATATTACCGAACTGACCTAGGTCATTTTGAACCATCCAAATCCGTATTACTTTAGCTCTATTATAAGTAAAAAGTTATTTGAAAACAGTGAAAGTGGGTTTTGGTTTCGGGGGAACACCAAACCCATAATTATAGAAGCGGTTACGAAAATTCGGTACACCATTTGAATCGTGAACAGGTTTAGCAATAAACTGTAGTAAGGATCAGTATAAGCGGTCATCGAACAGAAATAACGGTTTCTTTGGAGACCGGGGGACTTCGGTACCTCGGTTTCTTTTTCTAAAAAAATAACAAAACTGACCCAGGTCATTTTTAAATTTACTTCCTCAAACTATTTTAGTTGTAAGATTAAATAGAGAACAGTTCTTTGAAACTATAAGTAGGTGGGTTTTCACGTATTGGGAATATAAAGACCTATAAATATAGAAGCGGTTACGAAAATTCGGTACACCATTTGAATCGTGAACAGGTTTAGCAATAAACTGTAGTAAGGATCAGTATAAGCGGTCATCGAACAGAAATAACGGTTTCTTTGGAGACCGGGATACTTTAGTGTCTCGGTTTCTTTTAGAATATTGATCTTGTGTCGCAAGGCTATAGGTCATCATGAAGCGCTTTATGCACTTCATGGGAAACAGGAAGTTAAAGCTTCCTGTTTCTTTTATACAATGATGTTAAACAAGCTTGGCTTCTAAGCAGCAATGCCTTAGCGGCTATAAAAAGGTATCCGATAACCTAAATTATTGAAAATTCGAGCTAATACGTAGCTAGTACGTTTCCACTCGGAACTGCATTCAAAAATGAAGTACTCGGATACCCGAGAAAGGACTGGGATATTCTGGTATGTCAGTCCTTTTAAAAACATTAGGAAAGGTTTTTAGCGTTGAAAGGCACTAAAGACCGGAAAGGTTCGAGTTGTTTTTAGGCCAAGATTGCCCCTACACCATTTTAGCGATAAAATGGCTCAAGGATAGATTGAAAGCAAAAATGAATCGAACAGTTCAAAGGAAACAGGAGACCTATGGCCTCCTGTTTCTATTTTCAATCCACACTAAAAACTTATCTCATGGAATACTACTTCAACAAAACGATTGGCAACACTACTTTTGATCAAGCTATAGAAAAGACAAAAGCTGCACTACAAAAAGAAGGTTTCGGAGTACTGACGGAAATTGATATGAAAACTACCTTAAAGAAAAATCTCGAAGTCGATTTTCACAACTATATAATTCTGGGTGCATGCAACGCTCCTTTCGCCTACAAAGCTTTACAGACCGAACGCAATATCGGCACAATGTTACCTTGTAATGTCATCGTACAGGAAAAGGAAGCCGGACTCATAGAAATCGCGGCCGTAAACCCTATGGCCTCTATGCAAGCGGTTATAAACAAAGATTTGAAGGGTATTGCAGGTGAAGTTGGTGAGAAATTAAAAAGAGTGGTAAATAGTCTCAGGTAATTTCAAAAATTACATCGTCTCAAACCGACTGATTAAAATCATTCCAGAGCTCCATACAAGAATTTATTTTTAATCGAATAACTCAAGGATATGGACAAATTGCAAGAAGACATATTCACTTCCTTAAACTTAGATTTTCCCCTGTGGGAACGTGTCTTTACCTTGGCGCCATTGATCGTAGTCGGAACCAAGGAAGAAAAAGGTTATGATCTGGTCCCCAAGCACATGGCTATGCCCTTGGGGCATGTGAATCATTTTGGGTTTATCTGCACCCCGTGGCACGGCACCTATAAAAAAGTAAGGAAAACCAAGGCATTTACCGTAAGCTTTCCGACAACCAATCAGGTTGTATCGACTTCTTTGAGTGCCTCTCCCCGATTGAAAGGCATTTCAAAATCTGAAAGTACGGTCAACTCACTTCCCCAATCAAAAGCCAGTTTCGTAGATGCACTGCTTCTGAAAAACGCCTATTTGTATTTGGAGTGTGAACTGTACAAAATGATTGATAGTTTTGAAGATAACAGTATCATAACGGGTATTATTAAGGCGGCCCATGTGCACCATGATTGTTTACGCATGTCAGAAATAGACGAAGGGGAACAATTATACCGCCACCCACTGTTCGCCTATATCGCCCCAGGTCAATTCGCAAAGATTATGGACATCTATATGTTTCCCTTTCCCAAAGACTTTAATAAATGTTGAAGATGGCCACAGATATTACTTCTAAAGTGTTGGAATACCTCAAAATTAAACACGAAGAGCAGGTCGCATTCCTTAAACGGTTGGTCAGCTTTGAATTGCCCTCCCATGATGCGGAATCCCAAAAAGATATGTTGCAACTCCTCGCTATGACTTTTGAAAAACTGGATTCTTTCCTACTATATCTGCCTAGTAAACAAGCTGGTGGCTACCTCTATGCCCAACCTAAAAATCGACAGCGCAACAAACCTTTGCAATTGCTAGTAGGCCACTGCGATACGGTCTGGAAAAAAGACACCCTCGAAGAAATGCGCATTGTAGCGCTTGATGGTAAGCTTGCCTTAAATGGCTTGATGAAGTCTTTTGATCTGGTGCCGGATTTCGTTACCGGCATCGCATCCAATACCTTGGCAGGTATTGAAATGGTGAAGAAATTATGTGGATTAAAAGTCCTGGACCTCATCGATGCAAGTACAACGGACGGATTGAAACGGATATTGACCATTAAGACTGGATTATCATTATACAATTTATGATGGGAAAAGATATAAATAGCGAAGCTTTGGTAAGTCAAAATAATTCAGAACTGCTTCTGTTACCACTAATCGGTATTGGACTATTTCTTGTTTGCTATATCGTTGCGGCCTCCAACTATCCCGGAGGTTCATGGATGTTTCCCGATGCGGATGGGTTCAGCTTCCAACACAATTATCTGTGCGACCTACTAGATGAATACGCCATAAACGGAAAACTTAATGCGGCACGTTTCTATGCCAGAACCTCCCTTGGGTCACTTTGCATAAGTTTACTTTTGATATGGTTCTACTTACCTAAACTGTTTCATCCAAAAAGTGTAAATCAGGCAATTATGCGAATAACAGGAATAGTCTCACTTGCCACCATAATGCTATTGAACCCGAACACCCATGACGGCACCGTGCGTGTCGCTGGGATTTTCGGTGTCTTGGCCCTAATCAGCTGTTTTATTGAACTATTTAAGGCCAGGTATTACGGCCTATTTGGTTTGGGAATTTTATGTTTAGTAGTTTTTTTATTCAACTATTACAGCTATGAGACCGGGTCGTTCATTGAATTTCTTCCTCTTATCCAAAAGATAACTTTTATACTTTTTCTGACTTGGTTCGTATTTTTAAATGTGACCATATACCTAAAACGTAAAAACAAGTAAATTAAATTATTAAAAGGGAGTACAACTGCATTTTATCAGGTCAATTGATTTTGTTTGCAAACCATGAAATTGGAAGGTCTTTTATTTTATTCCCAAAAGGTAATTTTGCAACTTTAAACTACAGTTTATATTCTCATTATAAGACTTTTACATACATTATCAATAGATTTCGCCCACATCAAAAACACTTCCAAAACAAAAAATTAAAAAGATATGAACCCAGTATTCTTATTTTCCGTCATTTTACTTTTATTTCTATTATCAGGACTACGTGTTATCTTTGAATACAAAAGAGCCCTAAAATTCCGTTTTGGAAAATATATTACAACATTGCAACCGGGTTTAAGATGGATTATCCCCATTGTAGAGACCATTCAAAAAGTGGATATACGTGTTATAACGATTAATGTGGTATCGCAAGAAGTGATGACCGAGGATAATGTTCCCTGCAGTATTGACGGCGTGGTGTTTTTTAAGATTAACGATCCCGAAAAGGCTGTTCTGGAGGTAGAGGAATACAATTTCGCAATTACCCAACTTTCACAAGCTGCGTTACGGGATGTTTGTGGAAAAGTGGAATTGGACACTATTTTATCCAAAAGAGAAGAAATGGGGAAGAATATTAAAGCCATTGTGGAGACTGAAACACATCATTGGGGAATTAAAATCATAGATGTAAAAATCAAGGACATACAACTGCCCGAAAACATGCGGCGCATGATGGCCAACCAAGCCGAGGCAGAACGTTCACGAAGAGCACGCATCATTCTTGCGGAAGCCGAAAATCAGGCCGCGGCAAAATTACTGGAAGCCGGACTACAAATAGATAAATCGCCTTCGGCCATTAAACTGAGGCTCTACCAAACCTTATCCAATATTGCTGCTGAAAAGAATTCGACCATTCTTTTCCCGTTCCCTGAAGAAGTCTTACCAAGGAATTCAAAAAAAGAAGAATAACCAATCCACAGTATGCTTAAAACTTGGATTTTATTTTTGAATACCATTTTGTGTATGAAAAGTGTTTTAAGGACAGTAAACCTTCCAATCTTCATAGACGGTCTTGGTTATTTTAACTCAGCGAAAAGTACCATGTAATTATGCCTATTCCTTTTGGCGCATTTCGGACAATAGGCATAGTGCACGTAATAGTTTTTGGCCGTTTTCCCCTCCTTTGCCAAAAAAATATCCATTTCTTTCATGAATTTTGGCACGGAGTTAAATGTGCCATCAAAAACCTTGCTGATATAAGTGCCGGACAGGGTAGTGTTTTGGGCATTGGGCACATTGCCTGTCACGGATAGCAGCAGATTGGACTTAAAGGCACTCGGGTCCGTAAATAATAGCAAAATGTCTTCCTTATCCTCGGCAATCCTTTCGGCATCCTCGGCTAGCCTCATCATTTTAGTTACCCTATTGCCTATCATTTGTGGCAGGGGTATGTGAAAAAGGGTCGGCACCGATGCCTTGATAAACTTCTTGTTATTCCAGTTAAACGTTTTTCCGTCCCATTTTTCGTGATGAAAAGTGGGGCAGCATTCATCTTTTACCACTTCCATGATTACCTTGTTAAAAATTATCTTACTTGAACTAACTTGTAAGAGGATGTAAATCTTCAATTACAATTTGA
>CALHVP010000062.1 GCA_938038975.1 uncultured Maribacter sp.
CATTCCGCCATTTTGTTTTTAAGCACTTCAATGTGGTCTACAGTGTGTTTTGGAATTATAATTGACAAGTCAGAAGCAAATTTCATAAAGAAATGATTGGGTAATTCAATGAATTCTTTTAGTTCAGATATTAATGGCAACAATTCGCTATTCGCACTATTACGCACATATCTTTGATATTCGCAATTTAACAAAAACCATCATACCATTACTACCATACTTTAACCCTTAGTGAAGTACTAAAAGGTATTTTAAAGAGGTTTAATTGGACGTATTCCATTAAAAAAAGCACAAAATATTAGGAATGTAATTCAAGTTTTCAGAGCCGATTCTTTTTTTGTTTCTTTGTCACGGTTATAAAAAAAATTGCATGGAAGTTCTTGGTATTGATATAGGTGGTTCTGGTATTAAAGGAGCACTAGTAAACTCCGTCACCGGAGAAATGCTAACCAAAAAACACCGTATACCTACTCCAGAAGGCAGAAAGCCTAAGGACATGGCGGCTGTAGTAGCGCAAATTGTATCCCATTTTAATTATTCAGGACCAGTAGGTGTAGGTTTTCCTACCGTTATAAAGCATGGTATTTGCAAATCTCCTGGCAACTTACACAAGAAGTGGTTAGGCATGGATGTGAAGGCACTTTTTAGTGATGCCACAGGTTTACCGGTTACCGTTATCAATGATGCAGATGCCGCTGGTTATGCAACTATGAACTATGGTATTGGTAAAGGAAAAACAGGATTAGTTGTGATGATCACCATTGGCACTGGACTTGGAAGCGGGGCATTTTGGAACGGAGAATTGATTCCTAATTTTGAACTGGGACAAATACCTTATAAAAAATATAAAAAAATTGAGCTTTGGGCTGCAGATTCTGCAAAGGAACGCGAGGAACTTAGCTATGACGTTTGGGGAAAACGCTTTAATAAATTTCTTCAATATGTAGAATTAATAGTTTCTCCAGAATTGATTATTCTAGGGGGTGGTGCATCTAAAGATTTTTCTCAATTCAAACATCGCATTACCATAGAAACACCGGTTATACCTGCAGAATTAAGAAACGCAGCTGGTATTGTAGGTGCAGCAGCAGCGGCGCTTCATCAAGCTCCTATCGACTAATCCTATACGCATATAAAAGCATAAAAAAACCCAAGTTACTACTTGGGTTTTTTATGCTGTATACTTACATTCCTACTCTATTATTCTTGCTCCGTTTGGAACTTTAAAAAAGTCTTTGGATAGCTGTTGTTCAAATTTAATATCTGAAACATCTATTTTGGTGATATACGCACCTGGTTTTTCATCGGCAGTTAACCAATATATTTTATAACTGGTTGGAAAATTAATCCCATCAACCCTTTCTGCACCTAAGACCTCCATAAACTTTTCTGGTAAATGACCTCCATCTTTAAAATAAGCTGGGTAAGATACAATGTAACGAATGGCACTTAAGAGATGTGTATCTTCCTGAAAATATAAAATATAATAATCATCTGGCGCATCTCCTGTCCCTGCATCAAATGTAACTTTAATCACATCTTGAGAAGCATCTTTATATACCGTATTTGCTAAGCGTTCTAAATTCACTCCTTCGCCATCTAAGATAAAAGGTTGCCCTAAAAAATAAATCGGTGTTAAGGCCCAAAATTTAGTGTCATAGGCAAATGCCGTACTATCTCCTTGTACCCATGCAGTTTTTCCAGTCCACCCAAAATGAGCTGTGCTATCTGCGACGCTAGTATGCTTCGCCTTATTGCTCCATATATCTATTGTTTGGTAACTATCTCTTTGCGCTTTGGTCGTATCTAATGGTTGGTAGTTAAAACGGAAGGATAATGGTCCGTTACCATACCAATTTTCCAAACCACCATGTGCTTCCATAGCTTTCCAAACAATTTTACCTGCATCGGTACTGTTTAATTTTGTTTTAGCTTTTGCTACCCGTTTGGCAACCCATGAGGAAGGTACATGAAAAGCGTTCTCTTGAGCCTTCTCTTTGGTTTCTACCTCCGCTTTCACTTCTTTAAAAAGCTCTTTACAGCCTGTTAAAAGGACAAACGCTGCTATTATTAGTATTCCTAAAAGTCTTCTCATATACATGTTGTTTTAGTTGTTCGCTAATAGTCGTACGATATCTAAATTCATTTCATAAAAAAACCCTGAATGTATCAGGGTTTTAATTTATATCGTATTCGAATGTTTTACAAACGAATGGGACTATGCTATTTTATTACGCTTACGCTCATTCTCAGTCAAGTATATTTTACGCAACCTTAAATGCTTAGGCGTTACCTCAACATACTCATCTTTTTGAATATATTCCAAAGCTTCTTCTAATGAAAACTTAATTGCTGGAACAATCTTCGCTTTATCATCCGCTCCAGAAGAACGAACGTTAGACATCTTTTTAGTCTTTGTAATATTCACAGTCATATCATCTCCACGAGAATTCTCTCCAATAACCTGACCTTCGTAGATATCCTCTCCTGGATCAACGAAAAACTTACCACGATCTTGTAATTTATCAATAGAATAAGGAATGGCTTTTCCTCTTTCCATAGACACTAACGAACCGTTTTGTCTTTGTGGAATATCACCCTTCATTGGCTGGTATTCCAAGTAGCGGTGAGCCATAATAGCCTCACCTGCTGTAGCTGTCAATAATTGATTTCTTAATCCGATAATACCCCTTGATGGTATATGAAACTCACATAGCATACGATTGCCTTTTGCCTCCATACTAGTCATTTCTCCTTTACGGATAGAAACCATTTCCACTGCTCTACCGGAAACATCCTCAGGTAAATCGATAGTTAAATGCTCAATAGGCTCACACTTTACGCCATCTACTTCTTTTATAATTACTTGTGGTTGTCCGATCTGTAGTTCGTAACCCTCACGTTTCATCGTCTCTATTAATACCGAAAGGTGCAATACCCCACGACCAAAGACCAAAAACTTATCCGCACTATCAGTTGGGTGTAAACGCATCGCTAAGTTCTTCTCCAACTCACGTTCTAAACGCTCCTTAATGTGTCTTGACGTAACAAATTTCCCGTCCTGACCAAAGAATGGGCTATCGTTAATCGTGAACAACATACTCATCGTAGGTTCATCAATTGCAATCGTCTTAAGACCCTCTGGGTTTTCCAAATCTGCAATTGTATCACCAATTTCAAAACCTTCAATTCCTATTATTGCACAAATATCCCCTGTCTCTACTTCTTTTACTTTCTTACGTCCTAAACCTTCAAAAAGAAAAAGCTCTTTAATTTTAGATTTAACAATACTACCATCTCTTTTTACCAAAGAAATTTGTTGACCTTCTTTTAAGCCTCCTCGTATTAAACGACCAATTGCAATCCTTCCTGTAAAAGAAGAGAAATCAAGTGAGGTAATTAACATTTGTGTATTACCTTCTTTAGGAACGAACTGTGGAATGTGCTCGATAACCATATCCAAAAGTGGTTCTATGTTATCGGTTTCATTCTTCCAATCGTCACTCATCCAGTTGTTCTTAGCAGAGCCATAAACGGTTGGAAAATCTAACTGCCATTCCTCTGCACCTAACTCAAACATTAAGTCAAATACCTTTTCATGTACCTCATCTGGAGTACAGTTTTCTTTATCAACCTTATTTATAACAACACAAGGTTTTAATCCTAAATCAATTGCCTTTTGTAATACAAAACGTGTTTGTGGCATTGGTCCTTCAAATGCATCTACAAGCAACAATACACCATCTGCCATGTTCAATACCCGCTCTACTTCACCACCAAAATCGGCGTGACCAGGAGTATCGATAATATTTATTTTTGTGTCCTTGTAAATAACAGATACGTTCTTTGACGTTATTGTTATTCCACGTTCACGTTCTAGATCATTATTATCCAAAATAAGGTCTCCCGTATTTTCGTTCTCACGAAATAGGCTACAGTGGTACATAATCTTATCTACCAAGGTGGTTTTACCGTGGTCAACGTGTGCAATAATTGCGATGTTCTTAGTATTGGACATAAGGTCTATTTTAAGCGTGCAAAGATACTTCATTTTTCTTCACGCACACACAATCTTTTGTTATTTTTATCTTACTGATTCTGAGTGAGTTTACAAAAGAATTTACTTCTTTTTCCTTCCGCCAATTACCCAACCTAATCTAACATCAACAAGTAATCCTGCATCTGTACCAAAATCATCTACAAAAATCCCAGGACCAAAAGAAACACCCCAATAAAATCCTTTAGGGCTTGTACGCTGAATACCATATACCACGGCAAGGTTGTAGAAGTAATCTGTATCATACTCTAAATTTCCAATAAGAGGTGTACCTAATTGAAACTGATTCAATAGACTAACATAATTACCACTGTTTCCAGAAATATTTTTGTTTTTGGCAATTCTTCTATCAAAATTTAAATAATTCCTGTATTCTGCTTGGACTCCAGGAAAAATGCCAAACTCAGTACTCCTGTTAGACCCACCAACAATAGCAAAGCCAATAATACCTTCTAAGTTTATTGTAGATGTATTCCCTACCCCAAATTCATAAGAGATACCTGGCAATAACGCATTTGCCTTTAAAAGACCATCTTCTACCTGTTTAGTAGATTGAGCACTAAGCGTAGCTATTGAGAAAAATAAGACGAATGCAGTTGTAAGTGATTTCATAAATATTTGTTGATTTTATATTTGGCTAGAGAGGAATCAAAGATTAGACCAAACTTGTAAAAGCATCCTTAGAAATTGCGTGATTCATTCTAATCATCATTGATGAAATTTTAAAATCAAATTTTCAACTTTAATTTCAATACTATAAAAAGAGCTTTCTTAATAGGTCAACGGATTCGTTGCAGTAGTATTTTTTACAAAAATTAAGCCGTCGAACATAGAAAAAGGATTTAAATCGTAATAGTCTTCTTTAGACTCCTTAGCATATCCCAATAGTTTACCTCTTCCAAATACCACATTCTCTTTTAGCTCTCTTTTTACATCTTCAGAAATGATAAAAAATGAACTGTCATCATTTTCTCCCATGAGACTTTCCCAAGTAAATTTAGGCTGTAAGGATAAGGTCCCTGACTTTAAATCATCATCATAATTATGGTCGTTATTAATGTATGTATTATCCATGTATGTATAAGTGCCATTCAACGAACTCAAGCCTATTGAGAAATAGTCATCAGCAAATCTATCTTTTAGCACGTTACCCATTAAACCTATTTCATTGTCTATTATAATCTCATTACTAATATGAGCGTTATGTGCCCATACGATAATTTTATCATCGCTGTTCTGAGCTAAAAAAGTGATGCGGTTTGCCATTGTTTCATCGCGGGAGGTAGTGGGTTTTCCTTCTGAGACCTGTTTGTAATTATAATAGCTACTTGTTGCATTCACCATCAACTCTTTAGTCCTTGCGTTGTGCATATTTTCAGCTAGCATGTAAGCATCAATAGCCAATAAAGATTTATAAATGTCATTTCCGCGTTTATAGCCCTTTTTTTGAGAATTTGGGTTCGTGGATTGCACTAAATTTTTAAAAACACTGTAGAGCTCGTTCAAACCTGAATTATCTATAGTTTTGATTTCTTTGTCTAATAACTGATCCATTACCCAATACGAATCATCACAACCTTTAAACTTTACGGATAAGTTGGAACCTTCTGACCGCAACCAAGTTAAAAAATCCTTCATTTCCTCTGTTTGATAAATGGAAAAAAGGTGTTTTTTCATAAGCTCCTCTAAATTGCCTGATTTAAGTTCTGCGAATAACAGTTCTACATCATCATACGGATTTTCCAGTACAAGAGTCTTAAAACCCTTTTCCTTAATCAAGGATTTTGTAAGTGCTATCCTAAGTTTGTAAAATTCTGAAGTACCATGAGTGTCCTCTCCGATAGACACTATTTTCTTATCTCCTACCTTATCAATTAGTGGTTTTAGGCCTCTAATAGTATTAGTATCTGTGTTAAATTCTATTTCTTTTTTTGAACCTTCAAAAATGTGTTTTAATGAATCTGATATCTTTGAGATGTATGTGAGATTTAGAGGTTGTTCTTTTAGATTTTCAATATTTACTCCATCAATAAAAACCTCAAAGTCATCAAACCAAGCAGTTCCTTTACCAGTTACCATTCCACCAACCACAACTTGCCATGCATTTTTAATTAAAGGCAATGTAATAGAATACCGCATCCAATCATTTGTTCCAGAAATTTGTCTTGAGCTGCTGTTATCAAATGCATACGACTTATTGAAACCGTCAACTCGCATAACAAGCCCCGCGAAACCCTTTCTTACATTTTCAGTTTTGATTGAGCCGACTAATTTTACCGAGTCACCCTTATAACGCACTGGTATTTTTGTAAACACCCAACCAAATTTTCCTCCGTTATCTGAAACTACTTTACCTGCATAGTTATTTTCAGATATTTGTTCCATTCCTACGGGCTTAAAAAAACCCTTTTCAAACCATCCTTCTGCAGATTTTTTCTCTGTATTGTATATATTAAAGTCAAGATTATATTTCTTCTTTTTATTTGCCTGACCATTAACGAAGGTCATAGTCATTACTAGGTACAAGAGAACACATATACTAGATTTCATAAGATGTAATTGAATTGATTAGGAGGGAAGATTTTGTTTAATCAAAAACAGGTTTTCGATTCTTACGTTTTGTTGGCACCCAACCAAAAGTGAAATTAACTAATGGCCCATATCCGCTAGGCACACCATCACCTAGGTAATAACCAGCACCTAACTCTGCATTAAAATTAAATCCTTTTTCATAGGTTCGTTGTACGCCATAAAGCATTCCGTAAAACCCAATATTAAAATCTTTAGGACCTTCAATATTTGTAGCTACTCTAAGTTGTGAGAAGAAAATGGTATTTGAAAGGGCCACATAATTTCCAGAGTTTCCAGATACATTTTTACCCATATTTACCCTCCTATTTAAATTATGGTAATACCTTACCCTGTTATGCAGGGCATAACCAAAAGCATAGCCCTCTTCATAACTAGCTAAACCAAAACCCGTAGATGCTGAAGCACTAACATTTCTAAACAATCCTATTTCATAACTAATTCCAGGATTTACCAAATTTAGCGTCACTTGATGCTGTTCCAAATTCACGAGTCCAGAACCTTTTTCACTAATTTGTTGGGCCAGAAGCTGATTCCCTAAAGCAACAAAACATAACGTGAATAAAAGTACTTGCTTCTTCATAATTTAGGCTGTTTAGTTTCTAAAGCTAAACAGTTAGCTAAAAGCAAGCCTAGGTTTTAATGAAATTTTATGAAAAATAAATCAAACTTAAATACAAGTTCAAGTTTCAAACTCAAATACAAGCTCAATAAAACCTAAAACCCAATAGCACCAACCAAGCCATAGAAAACTGAAATCCTACTTTCAACTACCAGCTACAAACTACCTCCCTACACACCAACGCTTCTCACTAAAAATCCATCCGATACTTACATTTACAACGGGATAAATAGCTCCTTCAAATTGCCCATCATAATAAGCAGCACCTGCATCTATGGAGAAATTAAATCCGGAATCATAACTGCGCTGAATACCTGTAACCACCCCTGCATAACCAAAAGAACCTTTTACCACTTCATTATCTATGGTACGAGTATCCGGAAAAAAGGCTGCAACAGCTGGTGCTATATAATTGGCAGAATTACCATAGATGGTTCTCCTATTTCGTTGACGGGCTTCAAAATTATAGTAATACCTATATTGAACCGCAACCGCTGGAAAAAATCCAAATTCTTCATAAACTTCTGGCAACAAAGGGTCTAAAGCTACTTGCAGTCCTACTTTAACATCTAAGGTTGTATTAACGCCAAGTGCCATTTCATACTCTAAACCAGGGTTTAGAAGGTTTACTTTAAACTGCAGTAACTCACAATTGTTACCAAATTGAGCAGCAGCAGTACCCATAATAAAAAGTAAGGTATATAGTATGCCTAATTGCAATTTCATCTATTCTTATTTCAAGTTTTAGCCAAGATGGTTCTTATACAACAGAAAGTAGCTGAAAATAGTATCTTTGAAAAAAATAATCAGATATGAATCTTTCTCTTATACCACAAATAAAACATACAGATTCCAAGAATTTTTTTCTACTCTGCGGACCTTGTGCCATTGAAGGAGAGGATATGGCTTTACGTATTGCTGAACACGTTATTACCATAACAGACAAACTACATATTCCTTATGTTTTTAAAGGAAGTTTTAAAAAAGCCAACCGTAGTAGATTAGACTCTTTTACTGGAATAGGTGATGAGAAAGCACTTAAAATTTTACGTAAAGTATCTGAAACTTTTAAAGTGCCAACGGTAACAGATATTCATACAGAACAGGATGCGGCTATGGCGGCAGAATATGTAGACGTATTACAAATTCCAGCGTTCTTAGCAAGACAAACAGATTTATTGGTCGCAGCGGCTCACACAGGAAAAACTGTGAATATTAAAAAAGGACAATTTATGAGTCCTGAGAGTATGAAGCATGCGGTTACCAAAATAACGGAAACTGGGAATGAACAAGCAATAATAACTGATCGTGGAACCATGTTCGGCTATCAAGATATGATTGTAGATTTTAGAGGTGTACCAACAATGAAAGCATATGCTCCTGTTGTTTTAGATGTAACACATTCTTTACAACAACCCAATCAATCTTCTGGCGTTACAGGCGGCAGGCCAGCTCTTATTGGCACCATGGCAAGAGCAGGTATTGCAGCTGGAGTAGACGGCCTTTTTATAGAAACTCATTTTGACCCTGCAAACGCTAAAAGTGATGGTGCAAATATGCTAGATTTAAGCTTACTTGAAAAACTATTAACGGATTTAGTAGCGATACAGACCACCATCAACAGCCTATAAGAATAGCAAAAAACCATTTTCTAAACATATGGATACGATGAAAAAGTCACTTTCAATTTGCCTACCCATTATTTTGACAGTGCTACTTTTCTCTTGTAGTGAACCTAGTTCTAAGAAGAAGGCTAAAAGGCCTAATATCGTTTTCATCATGTCAGATGACCATGCTTACCAAGCCATTAGTGCCTATGACACTACACTGATTCGTACTCCTAATATTGACCGTTTAGCACAAGAAGGCATGCTATTTACAAATGCATCAGTCACCAATTCTATCTGTGCGCCTTCTAGAGCAGTCATCTTAACTGGAAAACATAGTCATATGAACGGAAAGATTGATAATCTAAGTCCGTTTGATACCACCAATATCACCTTCCCAAGATTGCTTCAAAAAGCCGGATACCAGACAGCAATGTTTGGAAAATTACATTTTGGCAACAATCCTAAAGGTTTTGATGAATTTAAAATTCTACCAGGCCAAGGAGATTATTACAACCCCAGGTTTATTACAAAAGATGGCGACACCACAATTACGGGTTATGTAACAGATATCATTACGGATCTTACTATGGATTGGATGAAAAAACGTAGAGATACCGCAAAGCCATTTCTTCTTATGTATTTGCACAAAGCGCCACATCGTAGTTGGTTACCCGCGAAGCGACATTATCCTGAATTTACTAAAAACGAATATCCATTACCAGAAACATTATTTGACGACTACCAAACACGTGGTGATGCTGCAAAGACAGCAGAGATGGGTATCTTAAAAGACATGCTTTTAAAATATGACCTTAAAGTTCCTGAACAGACATTAAAGGACTTAGGGATTTCAGAACGTTTAGGTGCTGGTGGGGTAAATAGATTAAATGCCTCACAAAAAGCTGCTTGGGATAGTATTTATGAACCTATTGCTAAAGATTTTCTGGAACGATATCCTAGCATGACAGATGCTGCGCTTACCATATGGAAATACCAACGCTACCTTCAAGATTATTTAGGGACTATCGCTGCGGTAGATGAAAATGTGGGTCGGTTGTTAGATTATTTAGATGCCGAAAACCTAAGTAAAAACACCTTAGTAGTCTACACCTCTGATCAAGGATTTTACCTTGGTGAGCACGGATGGTTTGATAAACGTTTTATGTACAATGAATCATTTAAAACTCCTTTATTGATTCGCTGGCCAAACGTAATTACACCAAATACAACGGAAGACGAGATGGTGCAAAATTTAGATTTTGCTCAGACATTTTTAGAGGCAGCCCAAGTAGAGGCTCCTAAAGATATGCAAGGAGAGAGTTTGATGCCGCTATTAAACAGTGAAAAGGATACATGGAAACGTGACGCAGTTTATTACCACTACTACGAGTACCCCGCAGAACATGCCGTAAAAAGACACTACGGTATAGCCACGAAAAAGTATAAATTAATGCACTTTTATTATGACGTAGACCAGTGGGAGTTGTACGACTTAGAAAATGATGCTACAGAAACCAATAACGTATACAACGAACCTGAGTATCAAGAAATCGTTACCGAGATGAAAATAAAACTAAAGCAAACAAGAGAAAAATATAAAGATTCCGAGGCATTGAGTAATCAATACATCAATCTATATAAGGAAAAAGGGTACATAGAATAAGGCACATTGCTAAATAGTCAAAATACCTAGCTCCAAAATTTTTTGTCTTTTATAGCATACGCATCCTGTAGTATTTCTTTAAGAACCGTTTCATCTATTTCTTCCAAGGAAGAATACCGAAGTGATTTAATCATTTTACGCCCCTTCATCGTCATCTTATCTGCGTGCATTGTCAAATGTGCAGAACGCCAAAAGCCAACATCTACATAACCTTTTTTCTCAGAAACATTCAAATAGCAAAACGGACTATCATCCAGGTAGTAACAGGGTAGTTTCCATTTAAATTTTAAACTAACAATAGGTACAGTACGCTCTATAACAGATTGCAAGTGCAGCAGTATAGCCCTGAACGGCTCTTTTTGATTTAGAATATAGTTTTCAGCTGGATTCATTTGATTTCGTAAAAAAACTCATTACAATTTACTATTTCTTAAACATATAGCACTTAGTTATACCTTCTTAACTGTTATATTTGAAGTAAACCTGTACAAATGAAACCATACCTTTTAGCCTTAGCCATTATAGGAACTTTAAGCCTTCACTCCCAAAATCATAACCATAGCGGTGCACAGCCATTTAACTATCCAGATATTGAAGGCTACAAAACCTTAAAAACAGATTTACATATTCACACTGTTTTTTCGGATGGTAATGTATGGCCTAACATTCGTGTACAGGAAGCACTTAGAGAAAATTTGGATGCAATATCACTAACGGAACATTTAGAATATCAACCGCATTTAGATGATATTCCACATCCAGACCGCAATCGCTCCTATGAGATTGCGATGCAAGAAGCAAAAAATCATAAGTTACTCATTGTTCACGGGTCAGAAATTACCCGCTCCGCTCCTATTGGTCATAATAATGCTGTATTTATAACGGATGCCAATAAGCTAATGGCAGAAGATGGAATCGTTCCTTTTAAAGAGGCTAAAAAACAAGGGGCATTTGTATTTTGGAACCACCCAGCTTGGCATGCTCAAAATCCAGATGGCAACCCTATTCTTAGTGATTTTCAAAAAGACCGAATTAAAAATGGAGAACTGCATGGCATTGAAGTGATAAACACGACAGATTATGCAGAAGAATCCTTGGCACTAGCCCTAGAAAACAATCTTACCATAATGGGCACAAGCGATATTCATGGACTCATAGACTGGGACTTTACAGAAAAAGGAAAACACCGCCCTATTACACTGGTCTTTGCTAAAGAAAGAAGTATTGAAAGTATGCAGGAGGCCTTATTTGAAGGACGAACAGTTGCCGTATACAATGACCTTTTGGTTGGAAAACAAGAATATTTAAACCCCCTAATCAAAGCAAGTGTTGAAGTGGTTAGCGCAAGCTACCTCAACAATACAACCGTATTAAAATTAGAATTAAAAAATAACTCCAGTAGCGAGCTTTTGTTCGAAAATGACATGGCTTTTTCGTTTTATGATAGTTCTCCTGTTTTTTCTATTAAAGGATTAGAGACAAAAACGATACATGTTAAAACCTTGAAAAAACTGGATACTGTAACATTCAAGTTAAAAGCATTAGGGGCATATTTCGCACCTAAGCAGCACCCAATAATCCAATGGGAAATTACACCTAATTCTAAATAAGGAAAACTAAACTTCATTCATTTCTATTGTAATTGTTGTGCATTTCAAAATTTTAATTAACTTTGTATTTCAAAGTACTTTTAAATGGAATCAAAAAAATATCTAGACGACCTTTCTGGCATAAAGGAATTAATGAGTCGTTCTTCCCGTTTTATTTCACTAAGTGGCCTATCAGGAATAATGGCAGGCATATATGCACTCGTTGGTGCAGTACTAACATATGTATACTTTCTACCAAAAGAAGGAGAGTATGTTACCCTACACAGTTGGAATTTTAAAATTATCATTGGCATTCTTATAGCAGTAGCGGCACTAAGTGTTGTTACTGCATTTCTATTAACCTCTAAAAAAGCAAAGAAAAACAACGAGAAAATATGGGATGATACGACCAAAAGATTATTAGTTAGTTTCCTAGTCCCCTTAGTTGCCGGTGGTATCTATATTCTTATCAAACTAAACAGTCAACACTATGGTTTAACCGGGTCTCTAATGCTTATATTTTATGGACTGGCTTTGATTAACGCATCTAAATACACCATAAGCAACATAAAATATTTAGGTTACACGGAACTTATTTTGGGACTTATTTGTGCGGCACTCCCTGGCTATGGCTTTTGGTTTTGGATTATTGGTTTTGGATTCATGCACATTATCTATGGCAGTCTTATCTATTTTAAAGAGGAAAAAGGCTAGTATGGGACTAATAGATAACATAAACAAGTTATTTGACCATCGTATCCGTCTAGGTATGATGTCTATTCTCATTGTTAATGATGATGTAGACTTTACAAGAATGAAGGAACTCTTAGACGTTACGGATGGTAATTTGGCAAGTCATACCAAAACCCTAGAAAAAGCAAACTATATTATCATAGAAAAATCATTTGTAGGCAAAAAACCTAACACCAAATACAGGATTACCAAAGAAGGAAGATTAGCCTTTAAAAAACATATAGAAGCACTTGAAAACTTAATACGAAAGCAAACATAATTTTTTTACTCATTTACTTTGAAATACAAAGTACTTTTAAATAATAAACAATGGAAATAATTAAAAAGAACAAAGGATTTGGCAATTGGATTAGAACGAGCATCACCGCTAGAATGCTCATGGTAGGATTTCTCATTTTAGTCTTACTAATACCACTTATATATATAAAAGAGCTAATCAGGGAGCGCTCCGAACGACAGTTAGATGTAGTTACTGAAGTAGGCAATCTTTGGGGAACCGAAGTTTTATTAATGGGACCTGTACTTAAGGTTCCTTATAAGACCTATACGGAATCTACTACCTATGACACGGAAACAAAAAAGGGAATTACAGAGCGTAAAACACATACAAACTATGCCTATTTCCTACCTAACAACTTAACAATTAATGCTAATGTGGATGCTATTAAAAAAGAAAGAGGAATTTATGAAACATCTGTTTTTTCAAGTGAAATGGTTTTTAAAGGTGATTTTGGTATTCCTGATTTTAAACAAAAAGACGTTCTACCTGAGGATGTGGTTTGGGAAAAAGCTTCCATACTTATAAGAAGCTCTAACCTAAAAGGGATAAAAAATCAAATTGAAATGACCTTAGGTACCGCTAAGACCTCTTTTTTACCACGTTACAAACAACAGCAGAACCAAAACTACTTAGCCCATGATCTACCCATGCATGAATTAGAAAGTCCTTTCTTGACTGAGGGAGCACTTCCAATAGCAAAACCAGTCCACTTTAGTACTTCCATTACCATAAACGGGAGTTCTAAAATAAGATTTGTTCCTGTTGGTAAACAAACAAAACTACATATGACCAGCAACTGGAAAGACCCTAGTTTTACTGGTAATTTTCTACCAGAGGAAGATGCTGAAAAAAGTGTAACAATTAATGGCTTTGTAGCCAACTGGAATATATTACAAATTAATAGACAATTTGAACAGTCTTTCTTTGGAACCCTACCAGACTTAAGAGAATTCTCGTTTGGCACGGAACTCTTTGTACCTGTAGATGAATATCAAAAGAGCGAACGTTCGGCAAAATATGGTTACCTAGTCATAGCCCTTACATTTTTGGTTTTCTTCCTCATACAGACGATTAGCAAAATAAATATTCATTCTTTTCAATACCTAATGATTGGGATTGCTTTGATCATGTTTTACACCTTACTCATCTCTATTTCCGAACATCAAAACTTTCTAAAAGCATATGTTATTGCTAGTACAGCGGTCATAGCTCTAATTACCCTTTATTCTAAAAGCATCTTAAAGCACAAAAAGTTTATCCTACTTATTTTTGGATCACTAACAGCTTTATATGCATTCATTTTTGTAATTATTCAACTGGAGAGCTATGCGCTTTTAGTGGGAAGTATCGGATTGTTTTTTATTCTAGCGGTAGTGATGTTCGCATCTAGAAAAATAGATTGGAGTTCTGGTTCATAATGGGTATGACGAACAATCATAATGTCAGTCTGAGCGCAGTCGAAGACCTAGAAACCTAGCGTTTTATCAGTATTTCGACTGCGCTCCCTATGACAATTGACTCTAAATTAATTTATGTCATGTACTAAAG
>CALHVP010000063.1 GCA_938038975.1 uncultured Maribacter sp.
ACCCATTTTCAAGCCTTATGGACGGTATAGCTACATCATCACCGGTTGTATTATATACCTTTAAGCCATAAGTACTACTCCCTATATTATTAAAAACCGTATCCAAAAAAACAGTGTCTTTGGAAAAGGAAAGATTACCTGCACTTGGTGCATACTCAAAATCTTTCCTGCAAGAGCTACACCAGAAAATCAACCCAAGTAGAGCAACGACCGTAATTGTAGTTTTAAGCACAGTTGTGAGAGTTATTATATATTTATTTATAAAAATATCTTTTCTATTTCTTCTGATATTCTCATTGGCCTAAATGTTTCCTTATTTAGTAAGCACCATTCTGTACTAGAACGAACTAGTAGTGTCTTTGTTTTATTATTAGATATTTCTACTATACGGGTAGACTTAGCACCTTTACTATTTTTTATATAGGTACGTAATAAAATCTCATCATTAAGAACAGCTGCTGCTTTATATTCTATATGATGTGAGAGTACCACCCATACTACTAGCTCTTGAATATCTTTTGGCGCCTTTTTTTGCCAGTGTTGTTTTGATATATCTTGAATCCATTGAACATAACGTACGTTGTTAACATGATCTAAGTCATCTAAATCATCCTCGGATACTATACGATTCATTTGAAAACTATTCATATTACTTTTTATGAATTTGAACTTCAAATAATACATCCCATTCTTTACCAGTTACAAAAAACGTTTTGCGTTCAGCATGATATGCAATACCGTTAAGAACATTGTCTTTTGCAAGCCAATTTGGTGTTTTTGTAACGAGTTTACTTAAGCCTCCAAAGTTTACAACACCCTCAATTGCGCCGGTAGTTGCATTAATAATCATAACACCAGCTTTACCCCAAACATTAGCATACAATTTTCCGTCTACATATTCCAACTCATTAGTTTCGTTAAACATAGAAGAGTTAGTAACCGTTTCTATATAGCTTTCTTCTACTAATGTATCTGGGTTTAAGAGCCAAATTTTTTCAGTACCATCACTCTTAAATAACATTTTGCCGTCATTTGCTAATCCCCAACCTTCAGTACTTTTTCCATATTGAAAATTATCTAGCTTTTTCATTTCTTTACGGTCATAAATAAAGCCAACTTTGCTTTGCCATGTTAATTGGTAAATCTTATCATTAAGTATAGTAATACCTTCTCCAAAGTACATATCATCCAGATCTACTTGCTTAATTATCTTACCTGTTTTATATTCTAGACTTCGTAAAAATGACCTTCCTCTTTTACCAGTTGCTTCATATAACGTATCATTATAAAATTCTAATCCTTGGGTAAAAGCCTTATTGTCATGAGGAAATTTATTAATTATAGTATACGTATAAAGTTCCGGTGCATTTTGTGCTAGAACTTTGATTTTTTTTGAAATCTCTACAATTTCTTCATCAAAGGTAAAAGAGGCCTTAAGCACTTTGTTTCCAAGTTTTTCTACAGAAATTTTCAGCTTATTTCCATTTAATTCTAGAAGCTTACCATCTATGCTGTAAGATATATCTTGTATTGACTTCTCTTTTACATTTTTAATACTGACACCAACAATATCCTTCTGCTGAACAGTTTGCTTGTTGCCTTCTAAACTAATATCAAAAAGTGTACTCGGATTTTGATTTCCGCTCCCACAGGAAACAAATAAACTAACTAAATAGCCTATTACTAAGGTTTTAAAATAATTCATTCAACTAATATTAATATACGTACCATGTAAAAATAAGAATACAAATTGGAAGACCTTGCTTTGCACTCTATTCTTCCTAAACTAATTCATAAAAATTAGAATATAAAAGGATTGTAAAAGTTTTAAAAGATTGTATATTTGCAGCTGGCAAGTCCTACACGACCAGCTCCCTTAGAATCCCCCAGGGTGGGAACGCAGCAAGGGTATATGGTTGTAGCGGTGCGATGTAGGTAGCTTGCCTTTTTTTATGCCTTAAAGTCAAGGTGATTTTCCTACCCCAAATGGTTGATACACAATTAAAAAAGATACTAGCGAAATCAAGTATAGGCTAGTTAAATTACTTTTTAATTTGAAGCTCTATTAATGAAACACAAAACAGTACTTATAACAGGCGCATCCTCTGGAATTGGAAAAGCTATTGGTATATACCTTACACAGAAAGGTTATAAAGTTTACGGAACAACAAGAGATAAAACCAAATATCCCAACTTTAATGAGTTCACCTTACTTGAGATGGATGTTAGAATACCTACAACAATACATACTGCAATTAATGAGCTTCTAGAGAAGGAAGAACTTTTAGATATTGTTGTGAATAATGCTGGTATTGGTATAACCGGACCTCTTGAAGAAACTCCAAATGAAGAGATTTTAAAAGCTTTTTCTACTAATTTTAACGGCCCTATAAACGTTATTAAAGCTGTATTGCCTCAAATGCGAAAACAAAACAATGGGTTGATTATAAATATTACATCTATTGCAGGTTATATGGGATTACCATATCGAGGTATTTATTCAGCTACAAAGGGAGCTTTAGAAATTATAACTGAAAGTCTTAGATTAGAAACAAAAGACTTTGGAATTAAGTTGGCATGTCTTGCACCTGGTGATTTTGCTACAAATATAGCCTCAGGTAGATATCATGCGCCTGTAGTTAAAAATTCTCCTTATCAAGAGGCTTACGGTAGCATTTTAGAATCTATAGACCAAGATGTTGATAGTGGTGGAAATCCATTGGAAGTAGCAAAGAAGGTTCATAAGATAATACAAGTAAAGAATCCTAAAATACACTATAAGGTTGGCTCGTTTTTACAACGTTTTTCTGTGGTACTTAAATCAATACTTCCAGATACCTGGTACGAGAAAATGTTACTTAAACATAGCCAAAAGTAAACTCTAACTGTTTTCTGGAGCATACATTTCTATGTACTTAGTATTGCTAGACTAGCGTTGCCATACCAATATGATTGTTAACACTTGTTGTATACGATGCAATTAAAAGTTGTTATAGATATTTGAGAAGGCATCTACTATTAATGTGTCATCTGTGATAATACACTTGTTCATAGGGTAAAGTATTAACTTTTCAGTTACTTCTTTAAAATCGTCAGAACGAAACTGTTTGGTTGGGTCCAATTTGTAGTCTTCAATAATACCCATCCAATTTTGCTTATCGGTCTTAATATTTATTCCAACAAACTGAAAACCTGGCTTTGCTTTAGACAAATCATTCACTCTTTTAAATACACTTTGGTAGTGATTTTTGTTGGTTGCGGACCAAAAATAAAATACTGTTTTACTTCCCTTGGCTATTTCGGTAAGTGTTCTGGTACTATCTATAGTTGATATTACGTTAACTCCTGGTATAGTTCCGTTTGGTTGCATACTCTGAATACCCTGATAAAGGCTTTCTATTTCTTTTATATGCATGTTGTTTCCTGATACTTTTTGAAAATCATGGATAAACACATTATGATTCTCAGGAGAATCATGTTCTTTTAATAAATAGTTAAATGCAACATTTCTAAATAGGTTGTCCCTAAGGTCTTTTTCAACAACCAAACTATCAATCACGTTTAGTTTGTGAACATTAAAATGAAGCTGATTATCACCTAAGTCTTTTAGATTTTTGCAACCATGTTTGCAGGTCATATAAGATAGATTACCTAAATGACTTTTCATGAAATCGTAATAAGGTCTTAAATAACTAAGTTCCTTATCATTGTAATTTATGTTTTTACGATACGAATAGAAATTTTCTTCAAGATCATGCAACCCATGTTCTCTTAGTTTTCGTTTGTGCTCAAACGGATATATCTCCATGTACCTATAATAGGTGTAATCGATACTGGACTTTGCAATATCAAAAGCCTTTGGTGATAACGAGGATTCGTTCTGAATGGTTGCAAGCATTAACAGCTTTTCATTCCTTAACTTGTTTACTTTTTTAATGAATTCTCCAGATTCTAAATTAAAATAGTTTGTTCTTATATTTTCCTCTTCCTCTTCATCGGATAAAAATAATTCTAAAAGAAAATTATTGACTTCTTCATTTGTGCCAGAAAAAACTAAAGATTCATCAAAATATTGAGTGTTTAAACGGACCAAAAGACTATCACCTTTTTCCAAGAAAACGTATTGTACTTCAGGATCATGATTAAAATGATAAAGTCCGTCTTCGATAGTTTCTAGTTGAAAAGCAAACCGATTTTTTTCATCTAAGCGCGCAGAATCGATGACCTGGGAACCCTTGTAAAGAATAACATATTCACTACTAGGATTTACAATTTCACCAGCAAACAAAACAGCATCATTTTCAACTGTATTATTGCAACTTACTAGTAGAAATGAAAAAACAATGAGTAGAATTCTTTCCATATAAAAACGCAATGTTGTGAACCAAAAATAGTGAACGCCTATGTCCAACCCTGTTAATGCTGCGTTAAATCTTCTAGAGCTACCGTTATGCTGTTCCTAAAAACCGATTGGATAACAAGAATGTTAGCATTAGCATATAAAATGATCTATTTTTGCACGGATTTTAAAAATTTCAAAAGTTATGTTATCCGTCTCTAATTTATCGGTTCAGTTTGGAAAAAGAGTGTTATTCGATGATGTAAACGTTTCGTTTACGCAAGGAAATTGCTATGGTGTAATTGGCGCAAATGGTGCGGGTAAATCTACATTCCTTAAGATTCTTGCCGGTCAGATAGATGCAACCTCCGGTCATGTACATCTAGAGCCAGGCAAAAGAATGTCAATTCTTGAACAGAATCATAATTCTTCTGATACTTTTAGTGTGCTTGAAACGGTGGTAAAAGGAAACAAGCCTCTTTATGAGATTAAAGCCGAGATAGATGCCTTATATGCAGATTACAATGATAAAAATGCAGATAGAATAGGGGAGTTGCAAGTACGATTTGAAGAAATGAATGGGTGGAATGCAGATAGTAATGCAGCCTCGCTTTTATCTAATCTTGGAATTAATGAAGAGTTTCATGCTACATTAATGTCAGAACTAGATTCTAAATTAAAGGTAAGGGTACTTTTGGCCCAGGCTTTGTTTGGTAATCCAGATGTTCTTATTATGGATGAGCCAACCAATGATTTGGATTATGAAACTATAAATTGGTTAGAGAACTTTTTAGCGGATTATGAAAATACCGTAATTGTAGTATCTCATGATCGTCACTTTTTAGATACAGTTTGTACGCATATTGGTGATATTGATTTTGGAAAGTTAAACCTATATTCCGGTAACTATACTTTTTGGTATGAGAGTAGCCAGTTGGCAGCGCGCCAGAGAGCACAACAAAATAAGAAATCAGAAGAGAAGGCAAAAGAGCTACAGGAATTTATCATGCGTTTTAGTGCTAACGTAGCAAAAAGTAAGCAAGCAACGTCAAGAAAGAAAATGTTATCTAAATTAAAGATAGACGACATTAAGCCATCTAGTAGGAGGTATCCTGCTATTATTTTTGATAGGGAAAGAGAAGCAGGGGATCAAATTTTAAATGTAGAAGGCTTATCTGCATCTACAGAAGATGGTGAGGTTCTATTTGATAATGTAAATCTTAATCTTGCAAAAGGTGATAAAATAGCCGTAATTTCAAGAGATTCCAGAGCAACAAGCGCATTTTACGAAATTATAAATAAGAATAAATCTGCAGATAAGGGTTCCTTTCAATGGGGTATTACTACGAACCAATCATATCTTCCAGCGGACAATTCACATTTCTTTGATCAAAACATTAATCTAGTGGATTGGTTACGTCAATGGGCAAAAACCGAGGAAGAACGAGAAGAAGTTTATATAAGAGGCTTTTTGGGCAAGATGCTATTTAGCGGAGAAGAGGCGCTTAAAAAATGTACAGTTCTTTCTGGTGGAGAAAAAGTAAGGTGTATGTTAAGTAGAATGATGATGCTTAGAGCTAATGTGTTAATGTTAGATGAGCCAACAAATCATTTAGATCTTGAAAGTATTACCGCTTTCAATAACTCTCTAAAGAATTTTAAGGGTACTGTTTTGTTTACTACTCATGACCATGAGTTTGCTCAAACTGTTGCGAATAGAATTATTGAATTAACTCCCAAAGGTAATATTGATAGGTATTCAACTTTTGACGAATACATGTCTGATAAAGCATTGAAGGAGCAAAGAGAAAAGATGTATACGGTATAGGCTTAGGTTATTTTATAAACAGATGACATTTAAAAAATAACCTAACACCAATATCCAATAAATCTAGTTAGTACTAATTACTAAACGTTAAAATACTTACTGTTCCAAATGGCTGGGTTGAAATTTTTACCCAACGCAAAACCGTAAAATATTACAACGGAAGCAATACACTTGAACATAAAAAAATAGATAATCCAAAATTCTGCTGAAGAACTGGATTTAGAAAATAAACCTTCGGGCACCATAAGTGTTACTAATAAACTTATTGCAAGAACCAAGCAACTAAGGTTAACAATGTTTTTAAAAGGCCACATGAATACTTTTCTCAAGGGATGCAAATCATTACCCCATTGATGTATTAAATAAAAGTATCCGTTCCCTATCGGCGCAAATAATAAAGGATCATCCTTATCTTCTAATTTAAATAGCTTGGAAGGTGCTATAATTTTAAAGCCTTTTAATTCTAAATTGTGCTCTTTCTCTAATGATTTAATCTTAGCAATGCCTTCATGAGGGATTTCTCCTTTAAAGTACCGAGAATCTAAAAAACGTAAACGGTAATCGATACAAATATTCTTTATATCAGTTATGTGGAATATTTTTTTTGTTTCCAACAGGTCAAAAATAAATCTATTGGTTAAAGCTCCTTTTCCTGATGTAATAGTTGAATTAATTCTACTATCTTGAATATCAATGCCTTTAAGAATACTGTAGACTTCTTTTAATACCTGTTGTTGGGCTGAAGAATTTCTAGCTTTCTCATGAGCGAGCTTCTCTTGAATATTAGTTTTTTGTAGGAACATTTTTCTTTTTTTTAGCAATTATCTCAAATTTACCTAATAATTGATTTCAACAAAATTTTGTTTAACAATCTAAATTGTTAATATTGTGTTAAACTGATAAAATCAATTTGAATTTTTAGTGTAGAATTCATCTTAGATTGTATCTTGTCGAAGAAATAGAGCATTTCATCGGATTTTAGAACAATCCACCATAATTAAAACACTATATGAACAACTGGATATCCCCCGTGTCTCTGTACATGCTATTTTTTGTCCTAATCTCAAATGCTCAGGACGTATTGACAACTTCGCAATTGCCCATTATTTCTAACTATGTATTAGACTCAGATAAATCTATTTTAAGTAAAACTAAAAGCTCTTTAAAACACAGTACCTTATTATCTGCATTAAATGCATCTGACTTAGCAGATTTACTAAACTATAGTGGCCAGTTTACCGTATTTGCGCCCTCCAACTTGGCATTTAAAAAATTATCTAAATTGACCATTGAAAAATTACTAGACCCAAAAAACAAAAAAGAATTAAATGCATTCCTATCTGGACATATAATTGCCAGAAAACTAAGCGCTTCTTATATATTACAATCTATGTGTAGAGGTAGTGGTAAAGCTAGTTTTACTACAATACAAGGAGAGAAATTAATAGCAACAATGGAAGGGATAGATATTATCTTAACAGATAAGTATGGTAATCAAGCGCGGATAATGACTGCTGATACTAATCAAAGTAACGGAGTAATTCATGAAATAGATACCGTTTTTTTACCCGTTACTTCGCTTTAATATTATCTTAGCTCTGCATGTAACTGTTCTTCAAAATTACGCTGTAGTTTTTTCATTATTTTGTCTATCTGATTGTCTGTGAGTGTTTTATTATCATCCTGTAAGGTAAAGCTAACAGCATATGATTTTTTTCCACTTGGTAGGTTTTCACCTTCATAGACATCAAAGAGGCTTATATTTTTAAGTAAGGTTTTCTCCGTTTTATAACCTAGGTCATATACTTCTTTAAAGCTTACGTCATTATTCAATAGTAAGGCAAAATCTCTTTTCACTTCTGGGTATTTTGAAATCCCTTCGAATTTTATATCCTTTTTATTCAACAACTTTAATAGAATATCCCAGTTAAAATTAGCGAACAGAATTTCTTGTTTAATATCGAAATGTTTTAAGAGCGATTTTTTTACGACTCCAAAAGTAACTAACTCCATAGGTCCTTTCGTAAGCGAAAGGCCTTCTGAAAATAGTCCTGAACTATCTGGTTTACTTATGCTACCAACTATTCCTAACCGCGAAATAACAGTTTCAACAATTGACTTTAATTGAAAAAAACCTGTAGGTGTATTTGTTCCAGTCCAGCTCTGTTCTTGTCTAGAACCGCTTAATAAAATACTTAAATATTTATCTTCTATTCTCTTTTCGTTGTTTGTATGATATGTTTTACCAAATTCAAATAGGCCAAGATTTGATTTTTTCCTATTTATATTATAAGCAGCAATTTCTAATGCAGAGAAAATAGAAGTCTTTCTTAAAATAGAAAGTTCACCACTTAAGGGATTTAATAGACTTATCGTTTTCTTGTGATCTTCTTTATCTAAAAGTTCAGCATAATCGGGAGAGGTTAAACTATTTGTCAATATTTCAAAATACCCTTTAGCAGCTAATAAATTACCCACCACAACCTGTATTTTATGATCTTCATGGGAGCTAGTACTGGCTATAGACGCATTTAATTTTTGACTAAACGCAATATTATTATAACCATATACCCTAAGAATTTCTTCTATGACATCTACTTGCCGTTGAACATCTACTCTATAAGATGGGACAGATAAGCCCATTCCAGATTCGGTTACGTTTTTAACCTTAATGTCTAAGGATGCTAAAATAGATTTTATAGTATCCTCAGGTATTTCTTGGCCAATTAGCTTATTTATTTTTTTAAATGCCAAGAATACTTCATAATCTGCCTTCTTGTTAGGATAAAGATCTACGATTTCTGAAGTTATATCACCACCTGCGATTTCTTTAATAAGTAAAGCAGCACGTTTTAAACTATATTCAACATTTTCTATATCAATACCCCTTTCAAACCTAAATGAAGCATCAGTATTTAAACCATGCCGCTTAGCAGATTTACGAATAGAAACAGGGTTAAAATAAGCACTTTCTAAAAAAATAGATGTCGTGTGTTCTGTTACTCCAGAATGTAGTCCACCAAAGACCCCTGCAATACACATAGGCTTTTCACTGTCACAAATCATTAAATCTTCTTCGTGAAGCTCTCTTTCGAGTCCATCTAAAGTGGTGAATTTAGTTCCCTTTGGCAAAGTTTGGACTATGATTTTACCACCTTTTATTTTTGCTGCATCAAATGCATGTAAAGGTTGCCCTAAATCATGAAGCACAAAATTAGTTGCGTCAACCAAATTGTTTTTAGGGGCAATACCGATTGATTTTAGTCTATTCTTTAACCAATCTGGTGATGGTTGTACCAATACATTACTAATAGTAACTCCACAATACCTTGGTGCAAGGTCATTGTTTAAAACGTCCACATCGATCTTTAAAGACCTATTATCTATATTAAAATGGCTTGCTGGAGGAGTAATTAATTCTTTTTCAATCTCTTTTTGCTTAAGGCCTGCCTTTAAATCTCTTGCAACACCAAAATGACTCATAGCGTCTGCTCTGTTTGGTGTTAATCCTATTTCAAAAATTTCATCATTTTCGACTTCGAATACATCTGAACACAACATTCCTGGTTCTAATTGGTCGTCTAAAACCAGTATCCCATCATGACTTTCTCCTAATCCAAGTTCATCTTCGGCACAAATCATCCCGTGACTTTCCTCGCCTCTAATTTTTCCCTTCTTAATGGTCCATTCTTCTCCTTCTGAAGTGTATAGTTTTGAACCTACGGTAGCCACAGGAACTAATTGACCCTTGGCAACGTTAGGAGCTCCACATACAATTTGCAACGGACTAGGACCACCTATATCAACGGTGGTTAATTTTAGTTTATCTGCATTTTGATGTTTTTCACAGGTCAATACGCGTCCTACTACAATTCCCTTTAGTCCTCCTTTAACAGATTCAAAAGGAGTTATTCCCTCTACCTCTAAGCCTAAATCTGTTAAAAGCTCTGATGTTTGTTGGGAGTCCCAATCAATATTGATAAACTGTTTTAACCAGTTGTAAGAAATTTTCATCTATTGGTTTTAAAGCTCGTAAAGATAAAACAATGCCCTAACACATTCAACAGGGAACGTGTTGAATTCCTTTTAATTTTCAAATCATCTTTATTAATCGTTATTTAGCTCTATAATTTCAAATTATTTTATGCGAACTAGTTTAATTTTAGTTACTCTACTACTGATTTTCAATTCTTGTACTCAGAAAAAAACACCTTTTAAACTTAATACTGGGGTATGGCAAGCACAATTGACTGTGCAGGATAATCAAATACTTCCTTTCAATTTTAACCTTTATAAAACGAAGGATAATAGGTTTTATCTTGATATTACTAATGCTGAGGAAATAATAACAGTAGATGAAATTTCTTTAGAAAATGATTCAATAATTATAAAAGCCCCTGTTTTCGGTGGTTATATAGCAGCTAAGTACACTTCTAATAGTATAGAGGGAGATTTTGTAATTGAAAGCATGGACAGGTCTGTTCCATTTAAGGCAGTATATGGTAAGACCGATAGATTTTCTGGTGCGGATTTGCCTAAATTGAATGTATCTGGTTTATGGGAGACTGAATTTAGCCCTAACACGAAAGATAGTTATATGGCTAAAGGTATTTTTACCCAAACCGATGGAAAGGTGAATGGCACTTTTAGAACCAATACCGGAGACTATAGATTTTTAGAAGGAGTAATGGATAAAGATTCCTTAAAACTATCTGCTTTTGATGGTGCACATGCATTTTTATTTTTAGCAAAAGCAACGGATTCTACTTTAGATGGAACCTTCTATTCGGGTAATCACTTCCAAGAACCATTTAAAGCGATAAGAAACGAAGCGTTTGAGTTATCTAGTCCAGATTCATTGACTTTTATAAAAGATGGATATGACTCTTTGAATTTTTCTTTTCCTGATACAGAAGGTAATCTTGTTTCGTTAGCTGATGAAAAATTTGAAAATAAAGTAGTTATAGTACAAATAATGGGCACATGGTGCCCAAACTGTTTAGATGAAACTAAATTTCTAGTAGAATATTTAAATACTAATACAACTAAGAATGTAGAGGTTGTTGGGTTGGCTTTTGAATATGCTAAAACTGAAGAACTTGCCTTTAGAGGAATTGATCGTTTAGTAGATAGAGTAGGGGTTCCTTATCCTATTTTATTAGCCCAATACGGAACATCTGATAAAGAGAAGGCGCAGGAGAAACTACCCATGTTAAATCATATTTTATCTTATCCAACTACTATTTTTATTGATAAAAAAGGAAAAGTAAGGAGAATTCATACAGGATTTAATGGCCCCGCTACGGGAGATAAATATATTGACTTCAAAAAAGACTTTACCACCTTTGTTAATGGACTATTAGAAGAATAATTATGATTAAATTATGGTAGAATTTCCAAGACCAATATTTTCATCGTTCATATTAAAACTACCATCTAATTCCATAATATTATCTGCTATAAAATCCCCAACATAATTAGTTCCATATTTACTACTTCCCATAATATCTGGGGTAACAATTTTTTTTGAGAACGATTTAAGTACAGCTGCGATAACAGCATCAGATTCTTCATCCATTTTAAAGTGCTGTAATAACATTGCAACACTTAATATAGAGGCTACAGGATTAGCTATATTACTGCCTTTTGCATTTGGATATGAACCGTGTATAGGTTCAAACATGGCATATTCGTTACCTACGGAAGCAGAAGGTAATAACCCTATTGAGCCCGCAATGACACTTCCTTGATCGGATAGTATATCACCAAACATGTTGTCTGTCAAAATAACATCAAACTGTGTAGGATTAAGAATCATTTGCACAGCTGCATTATCAATAAATAGCGCGTTAAGTGTTACTTCCGGATAGCTTTTTGCAATTTCAAGAACAGTCCTACGCCACAGACGTGATGTTTCTAGTACATTCGCTTTATCTACTAAGGTTAATTTTTTTCTTCTAGCTTTTGCAGCTTTAAATGCTAAGTGAGCAATCCTACTAATTTCACTTTCTGTGTAGGTACAGGTGTCTGTTGCAGAATTAGCTTTATGGTCTATATTCTTATCCCCATAATAAATACCTCCGGATAATTCTCTATAAATTACCAAATCAGTATTTTGAACTACAGATTTAGCTAAGGGAGATTGTTTTACTAAAGCCGGAAATACTTTTACAGGTCTAATATTTGCAAATAAACCCAGTTCTTTTCTAAGTTTTAATAAACCCTGTTCTGGCCATATTTTCGCTTTTGGGTCGCCATCATATTCAGGAGCACCAATAGCACCAAATAATATAGCATCAGAATCTTTACAGACTTTTAGTGTTTTGTCTGGTAAAGCGGTATTATATTTTTTTATTGCCGTGGCTCCAACAGCTGCTTTTCTAAATGTAAAAGAATGGCCAAATGTATCCTCTACGGATCTAAGACATTTTATGGATTGCGCAACAACTTCGGGTCCAATTCCATCGCCATCTAAAACCGCTATATTTAATTGCATACTTAGCTTACTCTTTCTAGGTTGATTTTACTTTCTTCTACTATTTCATGTATATCTTGATCAAGAATTTCTTTTTTCCTGTCAGCATATTTTAAAAATTCAGTGTACACTTCGTCCAGTTGAACTTTGGTAAGTTCGTAACCTATATTCTTTGCTCGGTATGCCAAAGCAGCTCTACCGCTTCTTGCCGTAAGAACAATAGATGATTCGGTTACCCCCACATCTGCAGGATTAATTATTTCGTAGGTTTCCCTATTCTTTATCATACCATCTTGGTGAATTCCAGAACTGTGGGCAAAAGCATTAGCACCTACTATTGCTTTGTTTGGCTGTACTACCATTCCCATTTTATTTGAAACCATTAGACTAGTATCATACAATAACTTACTGTTTATAGTGGTGTCAAGATTTAAGTTTGGATGCTGACGTAGAATCATTACTACTTCTTCTAAAGAGGTATTACCTGCTCTTTCTCCAATACCGTTAATAGTGCACTCTATTTGTCTAGCACCATGTATTACTCCAGCAATTGAGTTTGCTGTAGCTAGACCTAAATCGTTATGACAGTGACATGATAAAATTGCTTTATCAATTCCTTTTACGTTTTCTTTTAGATACTTCATTTTGGCGCCATACTCCTCAGGAAGACAATAACCTGTTGTATCTGGAATATTTAAAACGGTAGCACCAGCCTTAATTACTGCTTCGCAAACCCGAGCCAAAAATTCGTTGTCAGTTCTTCCAGCATCTTCTGCATAAAACTCAATATCCTCTACAAACGTTTTAGCATACTTTACTGCTTCTACCGCTCTTTCTATGATAGCTTCACGGCTAGAATTAAACTTAAACTTAATGTGCGAATCAGAAGTACCAATACCCGTGTGAATTCTAGGTTTAACTGCATGCTTTAGAGCTTCAGCTGCCACTTCTATATCTTTTTTCACTGCTCTAGTTAAACCACATACCGTAGCATTTTTAACGAGCTTAGCAATTGCCTCAACAGATTTAAAATCTCCAGGACTAGATACTGGAAAACCAGCTTCAATTATATTTACACCAAGATTATCTAAACGATCTGCGATGACTAATTTTTGTTCCATGTCTAGTTTACAGCCTGGAACTTGTTCTCCATCCCTAAGTGTCGTGTCAAATATCTGTACTATATCTTTGCTCATTATAATTACGTAGTTTTAGCCTATAGAACGAATATATAAACCATTACACAATACAAGTAGATTTTGTTACAGAATTTACAATGTTAATACACTTTTTTGAGTGCCTAATTAATTGATTGTCAATTATTTAAACTGTATTTATTACGATGACAAATGCCCATAAAGATGCGTTGTTCGTTTTGGTTAAGTCACTATCAAAATCTGAAAAACGTCAATTTAAATTATATGTAGGTCGCTTAGGGGTGAATACAGATGCCAAATTCCTAGCATTGTTTAACCTATTGGATAAGATTAAACAGTACGATGAGAAAATAATTTTAAATACTGGTATTGTTAAGAAGGCTCAGCTCTCCAACTTAAAAGCACACTTATATCGTCAAATTTTAGTTAGTCTACGATTAAACCCTGTAAACCAAAATATACGTGTTCAGATACGAGAACAGTTAGATTTTGCTACTATTTTATATCAAAAAGGGCTTTATAAGCAAAGTCTAAAAATTTTAGACAAAGCAAAATCAATAGCAATAGAAAATGAAGAAAAGAATGTAGCTTATGAGATTGTTGAATTAGAAAAAATAATAGAGACGCAATACATTACAAGAAGTATTCCAGATAGGGCTAATGAACTAGCTCTGCAAGCCAAAGAGCTATCTGGTCAAAATGTGATGACTAGCAAACTTTCCAATCTTTCTCTACAGCTTTACGGAATGATGCTTAAAGTAGGCTATGTACGTAGTGATGAAGATCATACAAGAGTAGAAGAGTATTTTACGAATCACTTACCAAAATACACCTTAAAAGAACTTGGTTTTAGAGAAAAACTATGGTTATACAAAGCTCATTTATGGTATAGTTTTTTAATCCAAGATTTTCTTTCCTGCTATAAGTATTCCAGTAAGTGGGTAGATCTTTTTAATGAAAATAAGGAGATGATTTATTTAAATCCTGTTTTCTATTTAAAAGGAAATCATTATTTATTGGAGTCTTTGTTCTATGTTAAATATAGTTCTCAATTTCGAGAAACATTAGACCAATTAGAAGAGCAACTTAAGGATAAGGATTTTCCTAAAAATGATAATATTAACTCTTTGGCATTTCTTTATTTAAACGCAAACAAATTAAATCTTCATTTCTTAGAAGGTACTTTTGCAAAAGGGCTATATCTAGTAAAGATTGTTGAATATGGTATAAATAAACACAAAGACCGTATAGATATTCATCATGTAATGGTATTGTATTATAAAATTGCGTGTTTGTATTTTGGTATTGGCGATAACAAAACATGTATTATTTATCTAAAAAAGATAATTGATAATAAACATCTTAAAATGCGTGAAGATCTCATGTGTTTCGCAAGGGTTTTAAGCTTAGTTGCGCACTATGAGGCAGGAATGGACTATCACTTAGAAGTGCAATTAAAAAGCACCTATAAGTTCTTATTAAAGATGAATGATATGCATGCCGTGCAAAAAGAAATGATAAAGTTTTTAAGAAGTTTGGGTGGTATTTATCCTAACGAGCTTAAGGCTGAATTTCAAAAGTTACATACGCAACTAAAAAAATATGAGGACCATCCTTATGAAAAGCGTGCATTTCTTTACTTAGATATTATTTCATGGTTGGAAAGTCACTTAGAGAACAAACCAGTTTCACAAATTATAAGAGAAAAAGCGTTGGCACATACCAGATAGGAATCTATTACATCGAGTTTAGTAACTATAATAATTATCAGAAACCAGGACTAAATTGTTGATAGCTTTAGAATTACTCAAATGAAACGTTCTCATTTTTCACATCTATTGGAAATTAATTTAGCCATGATTTTCGTAGGTACTTCGGGCGCACTAGGCAGATATGTAGACCTTCCAGTCCCTGTCACAATTGCGTCCAGAGGAATTTTAGCTTTTCTAGTTTTATTTGCGTTTTGCAAATGGAAAGGTATTTCGCTTTATATAAGCTCAAAGCACAGAGGTGTTGTGCTACTTAGTGGTGTACTAATGGGGCTTCATTGGGTTACTTATTTTTACGCGTTACAATGGTCAAGCGTAGCTATAGGAATGCTTTCCTTATTTACCTACCCGGTAATTACAGCATTTTTAGAGCCGTTTATTCTAAAAACAAAATTTCAAAAAATACACTTAGTCTTAGGCTCCATGGTTCTTGGAGGTATTTATTTTCTGAGTCCAGATTTTAATTTGGAAGATTCCAATACTGTGGCTATTAGCATAGGTGTTTTTTCAGCCTTTTGTTATGCTTTTAGAAATCTAATTCTGAAATCCAAAGTAACTGAATATCATGGTTCTACTTTGATGGTTTATCAAACTGGTACGATAGGATTTCTATTGCTACCCGCGTTTTATTTTATAGATATTGAAATAGTTTTGGCTCAATGGAAAGGTATTTTGGCTTTGGCTATACTTACCACAGCTATAGGGCATACCTTGTTTTTAATGACATTTAAACACTTTAGTATAACAACTGTAAGCATATTAAGCAGCATTCAACCAGTTTATGGAATATTGATTGGAGCTGTTTTTTTAAAAGAAATACCAGAGTTAACTACTATTTTTGGAGGTGTTTTGATACTTGGATCAGTAGTAATAGAAAGCTTTAGGTCCTCAAAAAAAGAAAATCTTAATCTTGAGGAATAATATCAGAACCGCCTCTTCCTGTAAATTGGTTAATGATTCCATCACCTAGGGTTTTAAACCCGTCTTCCTTTGCCAACTGGCGTACCTTTTCAGGGTCAAAATTGCCATTAAAATAGAGAAATGAACCGTTTTGTCCATTATTATTATAGATTAGAATCTCTTTGACTGCATTTCGTTTTTCGCGTATAGAAATAACATTCCGCTTCAAATCATCATTTTTACGAAAAACTTCAATAAAAGAATTCCCAGTGATACCATTCATTTGCTGATTCAAAAATCGAGTTTTTTCAGCGGTAGTGCTAGGAAAATGCATATATCTCAAATCTTTAGTGTTTCCAATAAGTGATTTTATTTCAGGTGAAATCTCACCAAGCATTCCTAGCATAAAACGTGGTACACGAACTGCGGTTACTTGATTATCATTCTTATGATTATTATAAAACGTATCAATAGAATTATATGTACCGCATCCTGAAAGCATAAGGAATAAGAGCAAAAATAGTAGCGGAAATTTCATTTATGGTGTGTGTTTAGTTAGTAAATGTAATATAATCAATTACAAGCATTCCAAAGGGTATCGTTTGGTAATGGAGCCTCTAAAGTAATCGTTTCTTTCTTTACTGGGTGAACAAATTCTAGTCTTCTTGCGTGTAAGTGAATACTACCATTAGCATTGCTCCGGTCAAAGCCATATTTTAAATCTCCTTTAATTGGACTGCCTATTCCAGATAACTGTGATCTTATTTGGTGATGCCTACCTGTTTGTAAATCTATTTCAAGTAAAGCATAACGGTCCATTTTTTTTATCAATCTGTATTCTAAAATGGCTTTCTTACTTTCTGGTACTTCATTTTTGTGTGCGTAAGATTTATTCTGTTTAGGATTTCTTTTTAACCAGTGAATTAAGGTGTCAGATGTTTTTTCTGGAATTTGCTTTACAATAGCCCAATAGGTTTTTTTTGCTACTTTATCTGCAAATAGCTTATTTAGCCTAGGTAAAGCTTTAGAGGTTTTCGCAAATAAGACAATTCCAGAAGTAGGCCTATCCAAGCGATGTACCACACCTAAATAGACATTACCTGGTTTGTTGTATTTGTGCTTTATATACTCTTTTACTACCTCACTTAAAGGTGTGTCACTCGTTTTATCACCTTGAACAATATCGCCAGGTCTTTTGTTAATTACTATTATATGATTATCCTCAAAAATTACTTGAAGATTTTTATAGTTAGAATGCTCGTTATTGGACAATAGTACTGGGTTAAGTTGATGTTTAGATTATGTACTTTAATGATTGTGATACTACTTTTGTTTTGCTAACTGAATAATACCTGAACATCTTGTTAAAAGTTAAGCTAGATTGATATTTTTTTTCCAAATACACTTAAAAATAAAATTAAAATAACGCCAAAGGTTACTGCCACATCTGCCATATTAAAGATCCCTGTTTTTAAAACCCCTAAACGAATTTGAAAAAAATCGGTCACAGAGCCATAAGCTATTCTATCTATAAGGTTACCAATACCACCTCCAATAACAAAAGCAAATGCAACAACCAGCCAATTACCTATTGTTTTCTTTGTAAGCACACGGTATAATAAAATTAGAAGCACTAGCAGCGGTAGTACTTGAAGCAGAATAACCTTTATTATTGGTGAGAAACTAGCCCCAAAACCTAGCATAGCTCCTGTGTTTTCAACATTGGTAAGTATAAAGTGGTCATCAATTAATTCAATATACTCTCGACTTAGAACATTCTTACGAACTACTTTTTTTGATATTTGATCGCAACCAATATTCAATAAAACTAGAGCAAGTATATAAAATCGATAGGCAAGTAGCTTCCCCTTCATCCTAGTTCCAATTAATATTGCTCATCCTCACTAGGGAAATCCATGCTTTTCACATCTTTTACATAATTCGAAATTGCATTTCCCATCTCTTCATAAAGATTCATATACCTTCTTAAAAATCTTGGGTTAAACTCATGTGTCATCCCTAAAAGATCATGAATAACTAATACCTGACCATCTGCATGTTTACCGCCACCAATTCCTATAGTAGGGATGGTAAGGCTTTCGGATACTTCTTTAGTTAGGTTAGCAGGAATTTTTTCTAATACAATTCCAAAACAGCCTAATTTTTCTAATAATAAAGCATCTTCCTTCAATTTCTCCGCCTCTTCATCTTCCTTTGCTCTTACAGTATAAGTACCAAATTTATAAATAGATTGTGGTGTTAAACCTAGATGACCCATTACTGGTATTCCAGCAGCAAGAATTCGTTTTACAGACTCCTTTATTTCCGCACCACCTTCTACTTTAACGGCATGAGCTCCGCTTTCTTTCATGATTCTAATCGCTGATCTAAGTGCTTCCTTTGGATCACTTTGGTAACTTCCAAAAGGGAGGTCTACTACAACCAATGCCCTGTCTATAGCTCTTATAACAGAAGAAGCATGATAAATCATTTGATCTAAGGTTATAGGTAAGGTAGTTTCATGACCTGCCATTACATTACTTGCAGAATCACCAACAAGAATAACATCCACATTCGCAGCATCAACTATTTTAGCCATAGAATAATCATATGCCGTTAGCATTGATATCTTTTCTCCATTTTTCTTCATGTCCACGAGGGACTTAACAGTTATTCTTTTGTACTCTTTTTTTGCTACGGACATGTATTTGAATTTATTCCCGCTAAAAATAAGGAGTTTTAACGAGATAAATGATGCAACGAGTCCAGTGTTAGTATACAAGTTTTAAGAATAAGCTTATTTTTATCGGTATAGTAATCAATTTATGCAATATGAAGTCAACAATTAGTATCGTCTTACTGCTTATCTGCATTGGACTTAAGGCACAAGAAATCGAGAAAGGAATTGTCAAAAACACGATTGATTCTTTCTTTATTGCGTTTCATAATAAAGACGCTGTAGCGCTAAAAAAATATGCTAAACCTACTATGATGCTACAAAGTATAGGAAAGGATAAAGAGCAAGTACAACGGCTTACTGTTAGTACATATTCAGATTTCGTCCAATCCATTTCTAATATACCTGATGACGTAATTTTTGAAGAAAAAATATTAGACTATAACATTCAAATAGACGGAGATATGGCGCATGTTTGGACACCATATGAATTCTGGTTAAATAACGCTTTACATCATTGTGGGGTAAATTCCTTTCAATTGTTTAAAAAGGAAGATAACTGGAGTATTATTTATTTGGTAGATACTAGACGCACAACCGATTGTTCTTCACAATAAGAAGTTTTAAGCACAGTTCAGTTTTAATAAATTAACAATCATATCAAATTAGCATGCGAATACTAGGAATTGGAAGTAGAATAAACCACCCAGACCACGGAAAAGGGGTAGTAACGAACGTATCCTCAAAACAATATTGGGTCACCTTTATAGAAAATGGATTAGAAACTATAGAAATTAATGAAGATTACGAGGTCATTGAACATTTAGAAGATGATGTTGATACGGTTAGTTTTTTTGATATAGAAAGTTCACTTACTAAAATTTTAGAAAAGTGGAGTGATACGCATGAAAAAGTAGCTCT
The DNA here is from genome assembly GCA_938038975.1 of uncultured Maribacter sp. GTDB lineage: Bacteria > Bacteroidota > Bacteroidia > Flavobacteriales > Flavobacteriaceae > Maribacter. The sequence goes on from CALHVP010000063.1 coordinate 20,067, forward strand.
GGGAGATAAATGGAAAAACGGTAATCTCATCCTAGAACCTGGAGATACATCTGCAAATAAGGAAATACCTATTGACACGTTCTTTCATAAAATAGTTATGGTAAGAGACCTTATTAGGGTTATGGAACAAAAAATTAACAGCAGTAAAAACTTAGATGATCAGGAGAAAATAGATTTACAACAATATATAACACGTATTTATGGAAGCTTAACTTCTTTCAATGTATTGTTTAAAAATAAAAATGACCACTTTGTAGGAGAACGTAGTGCTAACTAAAAAACTGGGGGTATGACACCATTGTCAAACCCCCAGTTTTTTCTTAATAGTGTATATTGCTTAATCTTCACCCAGCTCGGTTATCTTCTTTTCGTAGAGTTTTTTACTTTCTACCACTGCAACATTTAGTTCTTGCATAATACCATCTACGCGTCCTTCTATACTTTTCATTTGGTCGTTAATATTATCAAAAGAATTTAAAGCAGCAGCAACTTCCAAAGCTTTTACAACTTCAACTGCATCTCCATGAAGCAAACGTAATTTATCTATAGCCTTAGAGGTGTTAGTTAATGTGGCATTATACTTGGTGCGTGCTTTTTTAATAGCACCGTTTAATGTATTTCTACTAGTCTCATCACTTAGACTATTTGTTTGCGTTTCCATGGCATTAAAAAGGTTTGCAGCGTGCTCTTTTAAGTCTTCATATTCTTTATTCAACTTTTCTACACGCTTATTTACCTTTTCCCAGTCTCCGTATACTTTAGCAAATTCTTTATCCTCGTTCTTCGTATCCTCTAATGCTGTTTTAAGCGCATTAAGGGTTTCTAATCCTTTAGTAACATTTTTGTTTGCAGTTTCTTTTTTCTTTTCAAAGGAGGATACCGTTGATTTAAATTTATCCTTTAAACGAATTAAATCTTCTGGACTTTTATCCTTCCAGCAGGATACTAGTAAAATTGCTACTAGAGATAAGGTTGTAATTCTTTTTAACATGGTAGTGTGTTTTTTAGTGATACAAAAATAGACAATTACATTCTTTATGAAATTTAGACGAAACGCATTGTAAGTTATAGTTAGATTTTATCTCATAAATAGCAGCCTGTACTATGGAAGATATTTAAAATCCCAAAGCTTTGCGCCAAATGGTAATTGCCGATTTTAATACAATAATATTAGATAAACACTACTATTACAGTTAAAACAGAAACTAACTTACCTTCTTTTCGCTTAAATATTTCCAATAGCGTTTAGGCACATGCTGGGTGTGTAGTTTTTTATTAATTCGTGATTTGATGTTTGTACTCTGAAAGTAATTATTCCACAATTGCTGATAATCATATTCTTCACTTTTAAAAGCAGTATTCTCGTGTATACTATTGGCAAATGTATTTTGCAAATCTAGGTTCACAATCTCAACCGCTTCTAAGTTGAAATAGAGCCCGTAATTTCGTTTAGCATCATAAATAATCCACTGTTGATCTGCATAACGGGAACGAAAATGCTTCGAGACTAATGGGAGCACATTAAAATCTGGTTCTATAATGGCAAAATATACGTCATCCTTGGTCAATTGAAATCGTACGAAAGCTTCCATTCTATGTTTTTCCCTGCCTACTTTATGTGCCAGTTGATTAATTTTAAGAATACAATCATCTGTAAAGTTTGATGTATTATTCTCAGTACACTGCATTAATTTCTGAATGTAGCAGTAGAGTAGTGGCTCAATTCCTTTTTGCTCGCTTAGAAAAGCAAAATATATATTTTTTATTGCTGTACTACTTCTATTTTTAACTCCATTCCAAACACGTTTAGCTTTTTCTAAGTTTGTAAATATAGTTTCTGTTTCTGTAAACAATCCATTTTGAACACTGGTATTTGGTTGAATATCGGCGTGGGACATTTTCTGTTCAAACCCAATAAAAACAGCGGTAAGAAAACCATTAAAACTTCCATCGTATATGAACGTTCTTGATTTTGTTTCAAAACTCTTGTTTGTTTGTTCTAGTGTCTCCATAATTATTCGTTTTTAGAAATAAAACATCAATATTCTTTTCTTAAAAGTGACAGTATTCTTTTTAATTTTAGTTTTCCAAACAACAAACTGATAACCTGCTGTTAAAATGGCAGTTCTACTTTTCTCTACTAAACCGTGATTTTGCTGTGTTTGAATGGTATCCATTTTAACCCTTTAGTTAGTTAATTAAATAATGATAATTGACTGCTATACTGATTTCTAAATTTACCTGAAGAGGTTTTCAAAATCAAACCTTTTATCTGTTCTGCTTCTAAATCTTTTCGCTCCCAATCCTGCGAATCGCAAAGAATAAAATATTTAGCACGGTTTAGCGCAACGCCTATTTTCTTTAGATGCTCCCAATTTAGATTTCTAAACGTCCTTGCTTTTATAATTTTATGAACACTACGCATTCCAACCCCAGGAATTCTGGCTAACATTTGTCTGTCGCTGGTATTAATATTTACAGGAAATAGATTCAGATTTCTTAGGGCCCAACTTAGCTTAGGATCAACAGTAATATCCAAATTTGGATGCGTATCATTGAGAAGTTCGTTTACAGAAAAACCATAAAAGCGCAATAACCAGTCGGTCTGGTACAATCTATTTTCTCTAAGCATTGGCACTTGTGTACCTATTGCTGGCAAACGACTATCATTGGCTACGGGAACATAACCAGAGTAATAAACTCGTTTCATGTTATATTTTTTATAGAAATGAGTAGCTGAATACATTATATCCTTGTCGGATTCTCCTGTTGCTCCAACAATCATCTGGGTACTCTGTCCTGCTGGAGCATATTTAGGTGTACTCCTTATAATTTTCTTTTCAGAGGTATATCTAATGATTTCATTCTTTACTTTAAACATGGGTTTTAAAAAGTCTTCATGCTTTTTATCTGGCGCTAGTAATTTAAGGCCGGAAATTGTAGGTATTTCTATATTCACAGATAAACGATCTGCGTATAATCCAGCCTCATACATTAATTCATCACTAGCTCCAGGGATTGATTTTAAATGTATATAACCATTAAAGTTCTCCTCTTCCCTTAGTTTTTTTGCAACAGCAATTAGCCGCTCCATCGTAAAATCTGGACTTTTAAATATTCCAGAACTTAAAAAAAGACCTTCTATGTAGTTTCTTCTGTAAAAGTTGATTGTAAGGTCTACTACCTCTTGTATCTTAAAGGCAGCTCTTTTTATATCATTACTTTTTCTAGTGACACAATAAGCACAATCAAAAATGCAATGATTAGTTAATAGTATTTTCAATAGAGATACGCATCTACCGTCTTCTGTATAGCTATGACAAATTCCCATACCAGTACTATTACCCAACCCTTTATTTTTATTAGAACGATTACTACCACTACTAGAACATGAAACATCGTATTTAGCGGCATCTGCTAGAATATGTAGTTTTTCCTTAGTTCGTTCAAAATTCATAATCGTTGTATATATTCCAAATTTATGGAAATAATCCATATTATGGAAATAATCCAAATATATTTATGGATATAATCCATATTACGTATATTTGAGTATGGAAAATGAATTGACTTTAAAGCGTTTTACAGAAATTCGGAGAGATTTAGGATTCACACAGGTAGAATTTGCTGCATTATTAGGTGTATCTAATACTACTGCAGATATAGAACGTGGGCGCACTAAACTTTCTGGTAAGGTAGTTTCTGAACTTTTAAAACAATTCAAGATTAATCCTTTGTGGTTGTTTGGTGAAAGTGAGCAGCAATACCTGGAAACTTCCAACACAACTGTTATTCCTAAAGTAGTTACAGTAGACGCAGAACAGAATGAAAATATGGTATTGGTAAATGCAAAAGCAGCTGCTGGATATCCGCAAAATATAGCTGATACAAGTTGGTATCAGCAACTACCAGCCTTTGATCTTCCAATTCCAGAATTTAGAAATGCTACATACAGGGGTTTTCAAGTAGAAGGAGACAGTATGTTACCTAATTTACATCCTGGAGAATGGGTATTAGCGAGAGCTATTGAGCATATAGATCATGTGAGTGCTAATAAAATGTATGTAGTAGTATTACAGGATTCTATTATGGTAAAAAAAATAGAAAAGCGTCCTAATTCTAATAATGTTAGCTTGGTCTCTCTAAATGAAACCTATCCGCCTTACGATATTAAGCCATTTCAAATTCAAGAAATATGGGAAGTAAGTAGTAAAATAACATTTAATGTAGATGCAACTACAGATACTGGTTTACTTCGTCAGCTACAGGAGTCTATGGATGAACTAAAAAATCAGTTACAACATGTTAAAAAAGTATAATTTAAGAGTCCATTTTCTTAACATACAAACCACTATTCTTTAGGGTAAACCCAAGACTTTTATAAAGAGCTATTGCCGCAGTTCTATGATGACCACTAAAAAGGAGTACATCATCTAGTTTACATTCGGTAGCACGCAACAAAAGTAGCTCCATAAGCTTTCTGCCAATTCCTTTACCTCTGTGGTTGTTAGAAACCACAACATCTTCTATCATTCCTTTATGACCAGAAATTACGGTATACTTTGCCATCATAGCTATTCCAACTAGGCTATGCTCGACTATACATACAACTATTTCAATAGCTTCAGGTCTTTCTAAAATAATTTTTAAAGAGCGTTGCTTTAATTCTGAGTTAAGTTGTAGATATAACTCCGTTACCTGTGATTGTAAGTCCTGAGTTACATCATTTAATGAAAGTAGTTTTATTTGCATGCTTAAAAATATACTTTTTTACTGAATCACCGTTTCATTTCGGCTTGGTTTAAATACTGTATATTTAGCTTTAAGGTTTAAAAGATTCCATATGCGTAAAATGATATGTGTCATTATTATTCTCTTTAGTACCGTACTTCAGAGTCAGATAAAAAGAGACACCTTATTAGTTGGCTATACACAAGCAGCTCCATTTCTAGTGCAAGATGGTGAGAATTTAGATGGTTTAAATATTTGGTTATGGGAGCAAGTAGCAAAGGACCTTAAGTTAAATTACAGGATGGTTCCTATGCCTTTTCTAGATATGTTAGACTCCCTAAAGACGGGTGGTATAGATTTAAGTATTAACCCACTTACAATTACTAGTGAAAGAAGTAAGCAAATGGAGTTTACTCATTCTTTTTTTGCTTCCAACGCTACAGCAGTTGTTGCTCGTGTCTCTTCTTTTGAAAAATTAGTCATTTTCTTGAAAGGTTTTTTTAATATAAACTTTATACGAGGCTTATTACTTCTAGTATGTATTATTTTTTCATTTGGAATATTAGGCTGGTTTTTTGAACGAAAAGAAAATCCAGAAACGTTTAGGTACGGGGCAAGAGGTATTTGGGATGGTGTTTGGTGGTCTGCTGTAACCTTAACAACCGTAGGTTACGGGGATAAAGCACCTAAAACCAAAATGGGAAAAGTTTCCGCTTTGGTATTAATGTTTGGTGGATTATTGTTTATTTCTGGATTAACAGCAAGTATAGCATCTAGTCTTACAGTCAACCAACTTACAAATAACCCAGAAGGCTTTAATGAATTTAAAGAACGGAAAGTGGGTACTATTCAAAAATCTGGTACTGAGGTATTTTTACAAGAACATTTTTTTAAAGATATTAAAACGTATTCCACTGTTGTAGATGGTCTTAAAGATGTGAAAAAAGGAAGAATTGAAGCTTTTTTGTATGATGAACCTATACTTAAATATAGAATTCAAAAAGACTCAAGTCTACATAGTTTAGAAATAATGCCCTTACAGTTTGATGTTCAGTTTTACGCATTTGCATTACCTAAAAGTCATACCTTATTGGAGCAACGGATATCTCAGCAAATCTTAAATATTAAGGAAACAAAGGAATGGGAAATAGTGCTTATGGAATATGGGCTTAGCGAGCTCTAAGGGTTATAAGCGCGTAGATCTCCCATCATTAATTTAACCGGTCCCAATTCATGTGATTTAGGTAAAAATGCACCACTTTCCATAACGGCCCAATCATCCCAAGTCGACTCTATACCACCGATGGGTATAACATTCACCCACATTTTAAAACTTTTAGGAAAGCCGTTGGGTTGTAACATCCATAGATAGGAATCACCTGGCGTACTTCCACCTTGAGTGTAGGTAACTAAAAGTCCATCAGTTCCGTCAGGTAGCGGAACTATACTCCGTTGCACACCTGAGTCAAATACTTTGTACGGCGCAACTAACCAAAATGAATCATTATTGAAATAATCCACAGCTTTTTCTATAATGGCCTCGCTTTCAATATCCATTAATCGTTCTCCCTTTTTAAAGGCCTTACTAGACCCAGTAGATATCAAGTCGAGGTTTACTAGATAATCATCCCAAGAAACTTCTACGGTACGCTTTTCTTTATCCCATTTAAAGTGATTTACATCACCTCGAAAAGACCATTCCAAAAATCGTGTTTCTTTAAACTTATCATAATTTAAGGTAGATAGCATCTTTTCAGCAAGAGTATCTGCATCTGCTCCTGATCTTCCTTCAGGTAGTTTTTCATTATATACTGCATAGATTGTAATAAAGGCTATAATCAATAGAGCAACGAGTATCCCTAGTACTTTAAGTATTTTTCTAATCATCTTTATATTCTATTTTGAAATTCAAATAGCATGTCATTTTCCTTATCCCGTTCAATTCTATAATTCACAGGTATGTCTTCTGCATGTTGCATTCTTTTTAGGTCAAAATAAAGGTCAGCCTAATTTCTTACGTCACTTTTTAAACTTAATCTGGACACCTGAGTTTGAATTTGATATTTGAGTTTGAACTTATTCTTTTAAAACCCAGCTGCTGCATCATCCCCGCGCTTATCAGCACCGCCTTCCAATTTACCATTAGCCAAAACCCTAATGGCATCAACCTTTCCAATTATAGGTGTCCGATCTTCATTAATGATATAACCCTTGTCTTGCATTTGCGCTTTTAACACATCTGAAAAGCCTTCTGGCTCAAATATGACCATATCTGGTAACCATTGGTGATGAAAACGCGGCGCATTTACAGCATCTTGCATACTCATATCAAATTCATAAGCATTTAGTATGGTTTGCGCTACAGCCGTAATAATGGTAGAACCTCCAGGCGTACCAACAACTAACCATAGTTCTCCGTTTCGCTCCACGATTGTCGGAGTCATACTACTCAACATTCTTTTTTCTGAAGCAATACTATTAGCCTCAGCTCCAATAAGCCCAAACATGTTTGGAACACCAGCTTTAGCACTAAAATCGTCCATTTCATTATTTAAAAAGAACCCAAGTTCGTCACAATACAATTTAGAACCGTAGTTTCCATTTAAGGTAGTAGTAACTGAAACCGCATTACCCTCCTCGTCCACGATTGAATAGTGTGTGGTTTCCATACTTTCCAGAATTTCAACAGACCCGCGCTCTATTTCGGATGATTTGGTAGCTTTGTCAAAAGAGAAACTTGACATACGCTCTTTCAAATAGGTATCGCTCAAGAGCTCAGTCATAGGTATTTCTACAAAATCTGGGTCGCCTAAAAAGTAATTACGATCCGCATAGGCTCTTCTAGATGCCTCTGTAAATAGCTGCACTGTTTTAGCAGAATTGTGGCCATATTCCCTAAGGTTATAAGGAGCTATCATTTTAAAAATCTGACCCATGGTAACACCACCACTGCTAGGAGGTCCCATAGAAATTATTTTAATGTCTTTATAATCAAAAAGTACTGGTTCTCTCCAAACCGCTTTGTAGTTTTCTAAATCCTCTACCGTAACATAACCACCATTTTCCTGAATGAAATTAGCTAGTTTTTTGGCTATTTCTCCCTTATGAAAACCATCCCTACCATGATCAGAAATACTACGTAAGGTTTTGGCCAAGGCTTCATATTTTATAGTATCTCCTGCTACGTATTCTTTTGAAAATTTACCGTTTTCCCCATTAACTCGTTTAAAGATTTCTTTATAAGGAGCTAATTTTTCTTCTTGTTTTTTGGTCACTACAACTCCTCTTTCCGCTAGAGCGATCACAGGTGCCAATATTTCTGAAAGTGGTAAGCTGCCAAATTTTTCATGAACTGCAAGAGCTCCGGCTACAGAACCAGGAACACCTACAGCAGTAGCGCCAACAGTACTCATCTCTGGGATTACAGTACCCGTAGAATCTAAATACATGTCTTTATGGGCTGACAGTGGAGCTTTTTCTCTAAAATCTAAGGAGCCTATATCTCCATTATCTTTTCTATACACCATAAATCCGCCACCAGAGATATTCCCAGCGGACGGGTGGGCTACTGCCAATGCGAATTGGGTTGCCACCATTGCATCAAATGCATTACCTCCCTTTTTCATGATTTCTACTCCAATTTTAGAAGCTTCTTCTCTGGCAGATACTACCATAGCATTTTCCATTACTAAGCCTGTAGGCTCAATTATTGCCGTGGTACATTGTACAAAAAGCAAAATACTAAAAGTTGCAATTAGTATATTTTTCATAGTTAAATATAGGGTTGGTTAGTAATTTAATAAGCTATTCAATGGAGTTAAATTTCTGCTTTGAAAAGATAATCAATTCTTCGAAAAATAGGGTGAATTCCTTTTCAAAATCATTGTAATGCTCCTCAAGATCTAAAATCGCAAAATTCATTTTAGATTTATTTTTTGTCCTCCGGTTCATGCCATTAAGTACCTTGGCAATACCTTCCATTTTAGAATAATTAAAAATCCAGTTATCTGCAATCATATGAGGCATCATCCGTTTCACACCATCAGGCAAAATAGCATAATTTTCTTCCAATAAATCATAGAAGTCATCTACAAAGACATCTAACGGAATATCTGAATAACGCTCCCAGTTCTTTGCTAGAAAGTGATCATAATAAATATCTACAATTACGCGACTGTAATGGCTGTAATTTTCATGCAAGCGTTTACTGCTTTGCTTTGGAATCTTATGGCTATCTGTATAGGTATCTATATGTCTATGTAGCTCTATACCTTTAATTACCCTAGGTGGTAAGTGTTTATACTTATTACCTCGAATACTGTCTGCAATAAAGTTACCTAGGGTGATATCTTTATCTCCAAAAGAAAGATAAATATGGGCAAGAAAGTTCATTGAACGATACTATTTTATTATCATCGAATTTACGAATTGCAAAACTTCCAATTGACAGTATACCTTGTATATTTGTAAAAACTTATTATTCAATTTATGACACTAATAAAATCTATTTCTGGAATACGAGGAACTATTGGAGGTAAACCAGGCGATAATTTAACACCCATTGATGCGGTTAAATTTGCTGCGGCTTATGGCATATGGCTAAAAGAATATGCTAAAAAAGATAAATTAAAGGTAGTAATTGGTCGTGATGCTCGTATTTCTGGAGAAATGATACAGAATTTAGTAGTATCTACTTTAATAGGTTTAGGAATAGATGTTGTTGATTTAGACTTATCTACTACACCCACTGTGGAAATAGCTGTTCCTTTAGAAAAAGCAGATGGTGGTATAATTTTAACAGCTAGTCATAATCCAAAACAATGGAATGCACTTAAACTTCTAAATGAAAAAGGAGAGTTTTTAGATGCAGCACAAGGTGCTAAGATTTTAGACATTGCAGAAAAGGAAGATTTTGATTTTTCTGAAGTAGATGATTTAGGGGAAATTGTGAAGAATGATAGCTATATTGATATTCATATTGATGAAGTTTTAGACCTACCCTTAGTTGATGCGGACGTTATTCGTAAAGCTAAATTTAAAGTGGTAGTAGACGGCGTTAACTCAACCGGTGGTATAGCCATTCCAAAATTATTAAGAGAGTTAGGGGTAGAGGTAGTGGAGTTGTATTGTGATCCAACAGGACACTTTCCACATAATCCAGAACCTTTAAAGGAGCATTTAAAAGATATTTGTGACTTAGTACTAAAGGAAAAGGCAGATTTTGGTATCGTTGTAGATCCAGATGTAGATCGTTTGGCTTTTATAAGCGATGATGGGGAAATGTTTGGTGAGGAATATACTTTAGTTGCTTGCGCGGATTATGTTTTAGGTAAAACCAAGGGGAATACCGTATCTAACTTATCATCTTCTAGAGCATTAAGAGACATTACCGAAAAACATGGAGGCACATACGAGGCTGCAGCCGTTGGTGAAGTGAATGTAGTAACCAAAATGAAGGCTAATAATGCAATTATTGGTGGTGAAGGTAATGGAGGTATCATTTACCCAGAAAGCCATTACGGTAGGGATTCTTTAGTAGGTTCCGCATTATTCTTAATGTTGATGGCAGAAAAAGGAGGCACAGTTGCTGAGTTAAGAGCAAGCTATCCAAGTTATTTTATGAGTAAGAAGAAAATTCAATTAACTCCAGGATTAGATGTTGATGGAATTTTAAAATCGATGGCAGAAAAGTATAAGAACGAGGAATTGTCGACTATTGACGGAGTTAAGATTGATTTTCCAGAGAACTGGGTTCATTTAAGAAAATCCAATACAGAGCCTATAATTCGTATTTATACTGAAGCTAAAACTCAATCTGAAGCAGATGGCTTAGCTGATCGTATCATTGGTGAAATCAAAGAAATAGCTGGAATCTAATAATAAACAGAACTTAAGCAGCGTCCTAAACAAATATATCTAGTTTTGTTTAGGACGTTTTTGCGAAATGAGCTGGTTGCTTACCCCTATGTTTCCAACGTTTATGAGTCCAAAAATAATGTTCTGGCTTTTCGTTTATTTGGTTTTCTGTAAGTCTTAGGAAAGCTTCAGTAATCTCATTCTCTTCTGTCTGTTTTCCCTGTTCCGCAATAGGAATAAACTCTGCCTGATAATAGCCTCTCTTAACTTTACTAACTTTAAGAAAAACAACTGCTAAATCTAACTTCCTAGCCATTGTTTCAGCACCATTAAAAACAGGAACTCTAATTCCCATAAAATCTGACCAATATTGCGCTCGGTGTCTTTGTGGTGATTGATCACTTACCAAGCCAAAAATTCCAGTTATTCCATCTCGCTTATCACGAACAACAGTTTTTACAGTCTCTCGTTGATTAATCAATGTTGTATTCCATCTGGCACGCACTTTACGTATAAAAGCGTCAAAATATTTATTCGCAATTTTCTGATAGACCGCATAACCCTTAGAATCTACATAATTATTAATGCTAACATTCCATTCCCAATTAGCATAGTGTGAACAAACGATTAAAATACTTCGCTCTTTTTCCAACTTTTTAAGGACATCTATATTAAGCACCTTATATTTCTTTTTAACCTGTTCCTTGCTCAAGTTCATGGTCTTTACCGTTTCAAGAAACATATCGCACATGTGCTTAAAAAAATCTTTTTCGATACGATTTATTTCTGCTCCAGTTTTATTTGGAAAGACTAGGGTTAAATTTTCTCTTACAACCTTTCTTCTGTATCCAAAAACGCTATAAACAAAGAAAAAAACAACATCTGAAAACCCATAGAACAAACGATGTGGAAGTATAGAAATACACCATAATATGGGATACAATAAGATAAAAGCCAACAACTGCATATACAATAATATAATGCACAAATATAGCTATATTTGACACCAAATATTTTACTATCAATGAACAACTTAAGTATAGCCACCATTGTAATAATTGTTGCCAACGTGCTTGTTTCGCTAAAAGGATTCAATGACAACTATTTTTTTGATAGGTATAAATTTGCTATTGGTGCTATAAAAGCTGGGCAAAAGGAGCGCATGTTAACCTCAGGGTTTTTACATGTAGACATCTCGCATTTGTTCTTTAACATGTTTACCTTATACTTTTTTGCTGAAGTAGTTATTGATGGCTTTGGTTCTGGACAATTCCTTATTATTTACTTTATCAGTTTACTAGCAGGAAGTCTGTTGGCATTAGTTTTTCATAAAAATGAGCCTTACTATAGTGCGGTAGGAGCTAGTGGAGCGGTTACTGGTATTCTCTATGCCGCAATTCTACTCCAACCAGATATGAGATTAGGGATTATGTTTATACCAATTCCACTACCAGCATATGTTCTGGGGATTGGATATCTGTTATATTCTATATATGGTATGAAAAGTAGACTTGGCAATATTGGTCATACAGCACATTTTGGAGGAGCCATAGGAGGATATGTTAGTACTTTAATTTTAATGCCTTCTTTATTGTTCAATGACACCTTTATTGTCCTGATTTTAGCTGTACCTATTATTTTACTTTTTGTACTAACCAAACTAGGTAAAATATAAAATATAGGATTATTCTTACATAAATTTTCGATTTTAGCGTAATTATTTGTATTTCATCGAAAACAAATACGCTATTATACGTAGGAAAAGATTGAATCGTTCTTAATGAACTTATAAATCCAATCTTTTCCCAACCATGAGAAAAATTATTTTCCCCCTAGTGTTTTTGTTTTTAGTTGCGGTATCATGTTCAGATGAAACAACTGTTTTTGAACAAGAAACGCAAGATTTAAGATTAGAAACCAATGAAACGCTTTTAACAAGTAGTGTAACTTACGATAATGCAGGTGTTTTAGATATTTTCGATGACGAGAACCTTTCTGGTAAAGGATACTTTTCTTCTAAAAATGATATAGCTGGAGATTACCCCTTAACCCTCGTAGCACAGGTAGATGTACCCTCTTACAGCGGTGGCGCCAATTTAACAGCATCACACGTAGACGTCTCTGGAGATTATGCTTATGTTTCCTATAATACGGTTGAAGCTGGTTATGCTGGTGGCGTAGATATTATAAACGTTAGCGATCCTAACAATCCAAGAGTTACTTCGAGACTGTATTACGTAAATGCAGATATTAACGCTATTAAATATGACAATGGATATATTTATTTAGCTGGTGGTGTAGATTCTGAAAAGTCAGTAAATGCTACATCTAACTCTTTTGTAGCTAAAATGCAGGCAGTTAATGGCAGAATTAATTTAGACGCAGGTATACTTTACGGTTTTCAAGAAGGGTTTAATGCTACTGATGTTGAAGTAACTTCTAACGAAGTATTATTAACAAGTGGTCGTAACGGTTTTGTTTCTGTTTATAATAAATCTGACCTGGCACCAACAAAACAAGCTCCTTTTATGGATTTAAGATCTGTAGCAGTAAAGGACAATAGAATTGCTGTTCTTGATGCTAGCCAAGGTATTAGTGTATTAGACGCAAATTTAAACACAATAAGAGATATTCCAATTGATTCAGATTTTGGTACGAATACGAAAAGAACTTTAGATTTCTCTGGTAATAATATAATCGTAGCAGAAGGTTCTAAAGGTGCAGGAATCTACAATGCAGATTCTGGTTCTTTCATAGAATACATACCTATTACACTAAATCCAGATAATGTTTCTGGTGCAGATGTTGTTACCAATGCGGTAGCAACTAACGAAAATGTACTATTAATGGCAAATGGTGGTGCAGGCTTATGCTTATCTGAAGAACAGGATAACAATACAAATCTTGTAGGTATCATACAATTAGAAGGGTCTATAAACTACGTAGCCTCTAAAGGTGATTATATTTTTGCTGCTTCTGGAAAAGAAGGGTTGCAAATTATAAAACTGAATAGACCAGACGAAAGCTTAGTAACTCGCTGTGCAGATTTAAGTACATATGAAGGAAGTTCAAATTTAAATGTGAATATTGGAGAGAGTTTAGCCTACAGAGGAGCTAAGCGATTTAGTGATTTTAATATTTCTGGTTCGCTACTATTATGTGGTTCTTGGACAGTAAAAAATGAAATTAACCTAAATGAGGATGCGCTGTTCGAAATGAATGGAACTCTTGTTATTGGTAAAAATAAAAGCCGAAAGAGTGTAAATGTAAATTCTGGAGCAACGCTAAGGATTGAGGGTAACCTAACCATCTATGGTGATTTAAACCTTAATGATGGCGCAACAATAGAATTCATTGGAGATAATTCTGTTGTAAATATTTTTGGTACGGTAAATAGGAATGGAGATACTACTGTAGAAGGAACCTATAGCGATATCAAGAATAAATTCTAATAAAAAAACGAACGTAACTTATAGAAATAAAAAAACTAGCAATCACTTGCTAGTTTTTTTATACTCAAACCTTTCCTATTAGTTTAATAACTCAGCCACCTTAGCTTCTAATGCTGGACCTCTTAAATTCTTTGCTACTATAACTCCGTTTTCATCTAATAAAAATGCAGCGGGTATAGCGGTAACATTATACATCTTAGCAATTTTATCATCAAAGTAAGCGATATTAGAAATATGATTCCATTCTAAACCATCGTCAACAATTGCTTTTTTCCATGCGTCTGCTGTTCTATCTAAAGAAACCCCAACAATATTTAAGCCCTTATCATGGTATTTATTATAAACAGCAACTACATTTGGATTCTCTGCTCTACAAGGCTTACACCAAGCCGCCCAGAAATCTACCAAAGTTACTTTACCTTTAATATCATTTAATGATATGACTTTGCCGTCTGGATTTGGACCTGAAAATTCAGGGGCTTTTGCTCCAATGGCTGTACTTTCTGCTGCTTTTTCGGCAGTTTTAACTCTTTCTATTGCTTCAAGAACTTTTTTTCCTGGTTTAGAATCTTTTATTTCTTGAGAAAGATTATTGTACATTGTTTGTACAGAATCTAGTTCTATCGCGTTAGCAGATATAGCCCTATCTAAAAGTAAAGCAGCTATTAAAGCTTTTGGATTTTCCTTAATAAAATTGACTTCAAAGCCTTTGTATTCTTCTTGAAGTTCTTTCATCTCGTCGGCAAGTGCCATCGCTGTTGATTCACCTCCATTGGCTCCATTCACACCATTCATGTCTTGTTGAATTGCTCTAGCACGTTCAGATAACTCTCTAGACTTTTCTAGATATCCAAAAAACACTTCGTTTTGCATAGTTCCTTCAACCTTAGCAAAACCAAGACTATCCTTTTGAGCACTAAAGTCTATGGTACCGTTTTCTAAAATTAATGCTGTGTACCCTGGGAGTTTATCTATGAAAATATAATGTAGTTCTGGCGCATTGCTAGCACCAATAAACTCAAATTTCCCTTCAACAATTAAAGTAGTATCCAATTCAATTGGTTGCCCATTATCTCCTAACTTCTTTAAGAAAACTTTGGTTCCTTCTTCAAACTCACCTCTCATCTCTCCTTTAATAGTATAGCCCTCTGGATTTTGGGTACAGCTAAAAGCAAAAATAAGAACCATTAAAAGTAATAAACTATGTCTCATAAAATTATTAATTTAAGGGCCAAATGTACTTATATAAAAGCATAAAAAAAAGCTATCCACGTTTAGCGAGATAGCTTTTAACTCATATGTATTGTTGTCTTAAAACTGATAACGGATACCAAGCCCAATATCAAAATCTAAAGTATCAGAAAAACCATCATAACCAACAAGGCCTAGTTCTGGTCTAAAGTCAAGTGATAATATCAATGGAATATCAAAATTATATTCCACGCCAATATTACCTGCTCCAAAAATAAATAAGCCTCCAAAATCTTCAGAATTTGGAATATTTGAAAAATCTGCGCTACCTAAACCACCACCTACACCATAATACCAGTTAAAGTTACCTTCAATTGGTCTAACCCATTGGTAGAGTCCGGCAAGCTTAAAGGCACTAAAGTTTCTGCTATCTCTCCAGCCAAGATCAACTTCTAACCTGTTTGCAGTACCTAATGATTTTTGATATGAGATTTCTGCACCAAATCCATCACTATCACCCAAACGTAAACCTAGGGCGTGATCAGAAATGCTTTGTGCATTTAATGTAACTCCTGCAAACAAAAGAATAAATGTAAACGAACTTAAAATTTTCATATGTTATAATTTTAATTAATGATAAAAAAATGAACTGTTCTCGTTGACAGCTCAAACAATAAAACTTAATTTAGTAGCCAAAATTGTGCCAGTTTGAATAATAGCATCCTTTCTCAACTATCAAAGTCCTTAGAGGGATCTCTTCAACTAGATTCCCTATCAAAAGCCTTATACGCTACAGATGCCTCTGTATATAGAAAAACTCCTCTAGGGGTCGCCTTTCCAAAGACCGTTGAAGACATTCAGAAGTTAATTACTTTTTCTAACGAGAACAAGATAGGACTTATACCTAGAACTGCAGGAACTTCTTTGGCAGGACAATGTGTTGGAGAAGGAATTGTTGTAGATGTTTCTAAGAATTTTACAAAGATTATTAAGTTAGATAAAGAAAAGAAACAAGTTACAGTGCAACCTGGTGTTATCCGGGATGAACTAAATCAATATTTAAAACCATTCGGATTATTCTTTGGACCTAATACTTCTACCTCCAATAGATGTATGATGGGTGGGATGGTAGGAAATAATTCTTCAGGAACTACATCTATACAATATGGGGTAACTCGTGACAAAGTAATTGCTCTTGACACTGTTTTGGCAGACGGTAGTTTAGCTACGTTTAAATCAATATCTGATTTAGATTACACTCAGAAATTAACAGAAAATTCATTTGAAGCTTTAATTTACAAGAACATACATAAAGAGCTAACTAACAATTTAATAGTAAATGAAATTATTAATGAATTTCCTAAGCCAGAGATTCATAGAAGAAATACAGGATATGCTGTAGATGAACTTTTAAAATACTCAGTTTTTGGAGGTAAAGAAGAAGGTTTAAACCTAGCTAAGTTATTATGTGGTAGCGAAGGAACGCTAGCATTTACTACAGAAATTACGTTGCAAGTAGATGATTTGCCGCCGCCATTATCAGCAATGATAGTTACTCATTATACTACATTGGAGCATTGTTTAAGTGATGTGCAACCTGTAATGAACCACTCTTTGCAGTTGTGTGAAATGATGGATAAGGTCATCTTAGATTGCACCAAAAATAATAGAGCACAGATGGCTAATCGGTTTTTTGTAAACGGAGATCCAGAAGCCCTTTTGATGCTGCAATTAAGTGCGCATACAGAAAGTGAATTAAAAGAAAACATATCCAAGCTCATCCAAACCATAGAAAACTCTGGATTAAGCTATGCGCATCCCGTTCTATATGGTGACGATATTGCTAAAGCAATTGAACTTAGAAAAGCGGGGTTAGGGCTGTTGGGAAATATTGTAGGTGATATGAAAGCTGTAGCCTGCATTGAAGACACTGCTGTAGCATTAGCTGATTTAACCAATTTTGTTGGTGAATTTACCCAGATTATGAAGCATTACGACCAAAAAGCGGTCTATTATGCACATGCTGGCGCGGGAGAGCTACACTTAAGGCCTATTCTCAATCTAAAAAAATCTACGGATGTAGTCTTGTTTAGAAAAATTACTACTGATGTTGCTAAACTAACTAAAAAATATAGGGGTTCTTTTAGTGGAGAGCACGGAGACGGTATTGTTCGTGCAGAATTCATTCCCTTAATGATAGGGGACAAGAACTACGAACTCTTAAGACGTGTAAAATCTTATTTTGACCCTAACAACATTTTTAATCCTGGTAAAATTGTTGATGCCTATCCCATGGATGAGTCTTTTAGATACGCGATTGATAGAAAAGAGCCAGAGATAAAGACATTACTAAATTTCTCTGATAGTGAAGGTATCCTAAAAGCTGCAGAAAAATGTAATGGTAGTGGTGATTGTCGTAAAACACACCATATGTCTGGCGGTATGTGCCCCAGTTACCATGCAACAAAAAATGAAAAGGATACTACTAGAGGGCGGGCAAATGCCTTACGAGAATTCTTGACCAACCCTGAAAAGCCTAATGCATTTAATAGTAAAGAACTTAAAGAAGTATTTGACCTTTGCTTAAGTTGTAAGGCATGCGCTAGCGAATGCCCAAGCAATGTAGATGTTGCTACTTTAAAAGCAGAGTTTTTATATCAATATCAAGAATCTAATGGCTATCCTTTACGTAGCAAACTGTTTGCCTACAACACAAAACTTAACCGCTTGGGTAGTAAACTATCTGGACTTACGAATGCAGTTTATGCATCCTCTTTTCTAGGTGCAATTTTAAAAAAATCTAGTGGGGTAGCTCAGGAAAGAAGTTTACCTAAAGTTTATAGCTTTAATTTTGATAAAGAACTGTATAATATTAGAAATCAAAATAATATAACTAAATCAAAAGTTGTTTTATATATTGATGAATTTACACGTTACCTAGATATTGAAGTAGGTAAAGATGCGATAAAGGTGTTGGTTCAATTAGGGTATGATGTAAGCCTTTACTACGCAGAAAGTGGAAGAACATATCTCTCAAAAGGATTTTTAAAGCAAGCAAAATCCTTAGCGCTTAAAAATAGTAAAGAGTTAGCTGAATTTGCGAATAAAGGATTACCTATTCTTGGTTTAGAGCCTTCAGCTATTTTATCATTTAGAGATGAGTACAAACGACTAAATGATGATGCAGATATGGCCAACAAGATTGCAGCCCATTCATTTTTAATAGAAGAATTTTTGGCAAAAGAGATAGCAAATGGCCAATTAGATGCTTCCTCATTTACAACAGAAGCAAGAAATATAAAGATTCATAATCATTGCCACCAAAAGGCATTAAGTAATCAAAAGGTGACCTTTGATATGCTTAATCTTCCTCAAAATTACAAAGTAACAATTATACCTTCAGGTTGTTGTGGCATGGCGGGTTCTTTTGGGTATGAGAAAGAACACTATGAAATAAGTATGAAAATAGGGGGGCTTAAATTGTTTCCTGCAGTTTCCAAGTCAGAGGAAAATACTATAATAGCAGCTAATGGCACAAGTTGTAGGCATCAGATTTTTGATGGAACTAAGAGAATTGCAAAACACCCTGTTAGCATTTTAAAAGAAGCCTTGTTGTAATATTAAAATTTTAACTAACTTTTTTAGCTTCCATTGTGTTTGTCAACTCATTCATGTCTATATTCTTAAGAGCTTCATCAACAAAGAATGGACTAAGCTTGTCGTTTTTATGGCGGTATAATTTCCATCGCTTAAATGAATATTCTAAAGCCGTCATGTGGTCCACCCAATCACCGGAATTTAAATACAACAAATTACCTTGTGAGCTTTCTACCATTTGTTTTTTTGGCTTGTGTATATGACCACATACAACACAGTCATAATCACGACTTAGTGCAAGAGATATTACCTTATTTTCAAAATTAGCTACCTGTTTTGCGGTATTTTTAGGTTCCCGATTTATTTTTCCTGATAGAGAAAACTTCTCTTTTTTATTCATTTTAAGAAACCAGTTTACAATTTTATTTACCCCTAAAACAATGTCATAACCAGTACTACCTAATTTAGCAAGCCATTTGACAGGCAGAAAACGTACATCGAAAATATCGCCGTGAAAAAACCATGTTTTCTTACCATTAAGGTTTAATATGAGTTTGCTACAAAAGGTTATGTTACCTAAATCTATACCTAAGGAACTACCTTTAATATGGTCATGATTTCCTTTTATGTAATACACTTTGGTTCCCTGAGATGCCATGGAAACAATCTTTTTAATTACATTCAAATGAGAAGCCGGGAAATAACTAGTTTTAAATTTCCATATATCTATCATATCCCCATTTAGTATTAGCGTGCTAGGCTCAATACTAGAGAGATATGTGAGTAACTCATCTGCATAACACGCATACGTACCAAGATGAGCATCTGAAATAACACATATATCAAGCTTTCTTTTCTTCACTAGACTAATTTTATACAAAAATAGACCTACTGGTATATTGATAATTAAAATGTTCAATATCAAACAATAAGGATAAGGTTAAATAATCATTATCTAAAAAGTCTAAGGTTAAATTAAGTTTAAGCAGTGGCTAAATTTTTCTTTAAACCATATAAAAATTACCTTTGGTTTATATATTTTTATTCACATGGCAGGAAACACTTTTGGAAACCTTTTTAAGATAAGTACGTTTGGAGAATCACATGGTAAGGCAATTGGTGGTGTAATTGATGGTTGTCCTTCAGGCATCACTTTAGATTTAGCTGCGATACAGAAAGATTTAGATAGAAGAAAACCAGGTCAGTCTGCCATTGTAACGCAACGGAAGGAGAATGATGAAGTAGAATTTTTTTCAGGCATTTTCGAAGGTAAAAGTACTGGGACTCCGATAGGGTTTGCTATTCATAATACCAATCAGAAATCTAAGGATTATGGCCACATTAAAGATTCATATAGGCCATCACATGCAGATTATGTGTATGATCAAAAATATGGCTTTCGCGACTATAGAGGTGGAGGAAGAAGTTCCGCAAGAGAAACTGCAAGTAGGGTAGTAGCAGGAGCTATTGCGAAACAATTTTTAGCAGGCATTGAAATCAATGCTTTTGTATCTCAAGTTGGAGAATTACAACTAACCAAAAATTATACAGAACTGGATTTGTCTTTAACAGAGTCCAATCCTGTTCGCTGTCCAGATCCAGATACTGCTGCAAAAATGGAGGCTTATATTAAATCCATAAAAAAGGAAGGAGACACCATAGGCGGTATTATTACGTGTGTTGCTAAAAATGTTCCTGTAGGATTAGGAGAACCCGTATTTGATAAATTACATGCCGAGCTGGGGAAAGCAATGCTTTCTATAAATGCTGTTAAAGGTTTTGAATACGGCAGTGGGTTTGATGGGGTTAAAATGAAGGGGAGTGACCATAATGATCCTTTTAACCCAGATGGTAGTACCAAAACAAATCATAGTGGCGGTATTCAAGGCGGTATTAGTAATGGTATGGATATCTACTTTAACGTTGCTTTTAAACCAGTCGCAACAGTTATTCAAGCTTATGAAACTATAGATAAGGAAGGAAATCCTGTAAGTACCCAGGGAAAAGGACGTCATGATCCTTGTGTGGTACCAAGAGCAGTTCCCATTGTTGAGGCTATGACGGCATTAGTACTTGCAGATTATATGTTATTGAATAGAACTGTTAAGCGCTAACAAGTTTTAGGGATAATCTTTAAATGAAAAAGTCAATACAATTATTTGTGTTGACTTTTTGGTTTAACGGCCTCTAATACCTCAAATAGCCATTAATAACTACTCTTTCCAAACAACCCTTTCATCCTTCCGTTCAAAATAGTATCTTGTTTGCCTAAACGAATTATTTTATGAAGAAGCTCGAATTGCATTGGCAAATTATGATTGGAATGGTACTAGGACTCCTCTTTGGTTTTGGTATGACCTACCTTGAAGCAGGTAAATCATTTGTCACAAATTGGGTAGCTCCTTTTGGAACCATCTTTATCAAATTACTCAAACTAATTGCTGTACCTCTTATATTAGCTTCATTAATAAAGGGTATATCTGACTTAAAAGATATTTCCAAGTTTAGAAATATAGGTTTACGTACCATGGGAATTTACTTAGGAACAACTACGGTTGCTATTATTCTCGGCTTGGTTTTGGTAAATGCCATAGCTCCCGGAGAAGGTATATCAGAGGAAACCATAGAAAAGCTAACATCAACCTATGCCAACGATGAAGGGGTGACAAAAAAACTGGAAGAAGCTACGAGACAAAAGCAAAGTGGTCCTTTAAAGTTTTTAGAAGATATGGTGCCGGATAACGCGGTTAGCGCTTTAGGCAACAATCAACTGATGTTGCAAGTTATTTTCTTTACTATTTTTATGGGGATTTCTATGTTATTGGTTGGTGAAAAGAGGGCTAAACCTTTAAAAAAATTCTTTGACTCCTTAAATGATGTTGTTTTAAAAATGGTAGATTTAATAATGCTTTCGGCCCCATTTGCTGTATTTGCTTTATTAGCAAATGTAGTGGTATCCTCTAGTGATCCAGAAATCTTATTAGCCTTACTTAAATATGCAGGTGTGGTGGTTCTTGGATTACTTCTAATGATTGTTTTTTACTGCGTATTGGTTTCTGTTTTTGCTAAAAAGAATCCGTTTTGGTTCCTTAAACAGCTGGCTCCAGCTCAATTACTAGCTTTTTCTACTAGCTCAAGTGCAGCAACGCTGCCTGTTACTATGGAAAGGGTAGAAGAACATATTGGTGTAGATAAAGAAGTATCCAGTTTTGTACTACCCGTTGGTGCAACTGTAAACATGGACGGTACAAGTCTTTATCAAGGTATTGCAGCGGTTTTTATAGCTCAGGCATTAAGTTTTGACCTTCCGCTAACAGCTCAGTTAACTATTGTTTTAACAGCGCTACTTGCATCAATAGGAACAGCAGCAGTTCCTGGAGCAGGTATGGTAATGCTAGTTATTGTTTTGGAATCTGTAGGGTTTCCGCCTGATAAGTATGCTATTGGATTGGCGCTCATATTTGCAGTAGATAGACCTTTAGATATGCTAAGAACTGTAGTTAATGTTACAGGAGATGCAACGGTTGCAACCATTGTGGCCAAATCTGTTGGAAAACTACATGACAATCCTAAGGCTAAAAACTGGGACGACCACTACGATGAAGTAAAATAGGGACAAAGAACAAGTATGAAATATTCTTTATCGTTTATTTCATACTTGTTAATTTCTAGGATACTTAGAAATAGAAAGAATACCTAGTTCCTTAATTAGGAACTAGCGTTAAATTGATATTCTTTTCTCTTTTGGATACTTTACCCTAAATGAAAATGACTCTTTTACTGTCTCTTTCGCCTTTAGATTTATTTTCCAAGTTACTAAACCTTTTTTATCATCATAATCAGCACTAAAGGTTTCGATATCACTTACTTTAATAGCGTTGTTTTGTGAAATTGGAACCCTATCCATCAGCTTTAAATTTATGGAGGTGGCTTTGTTATTTTTCACCTCTAATTCATACAATCTATTTAAAATACGATTACTGCCGGTAAACGATTTATTTTTAAAATCTTTATTCTGTTTTCTAGTCACCGTAATGTTTTGGTCTATTCCCAAAGAAACAGTCATTTCTTTCTTTGTAGTATATGGGTCAATAGTGGTTTTTCCAGCATAGGCACCCTTAAAGTAAACACTGGCTTCACCTGGCATTAAATTAAATTGTTCCCAATTGTTAAATGTAGCAGTTAAGAATACATTTTCATTCACAATCGGTGCAGCAAAATATTCATATTCCGCTTCTAGTTTAAAGGTATTAATCTCAATTGCTGTTATATCACCATCAGACGCTATGGAATACGGTTTTTTAATTATGAACTTTGTATTCGTTACATCATCTTGAGTACTACTTTTTTTAGTCGTAATTACAACAATTCCGTTAGCACCCCTATTTCCATACAACTCCGTTGCACTCCTCCCTTTAAGCACCTCTACAGATTGTATTTCATCCATATCTAAATCACCTTCCTCAAAGTCGCTTAATGGAACACCATCTACCAGATATAAAGGTGTTGAATTTGTGCGAATCGAATTCATGCCTCTAATACGAACATTAGAACCATTGCCAACCTTAACTCCTGCTAATCTTCCATCTAAGTCCTCTGAATTTATAGTACTAACTGCATATCCAAGCGCTTTTTTCTCTCGTTTAATTCCCATAGAAGTAACAATAACTTCATCTAGCGCAGATTCATCTTCTTCCATACGAATGTTCATTACCGAGGAATACACAGGAACTTGTTGCGAGCGTTGACCAATATATGATGCAACCAACTCCTGCCCATTTTCAACATTTATAGAAAAATAACCATC
>CALHVP010000064.1 GCA_938038975.1 uncultured Maribacter sp.
TATCAACATATTTATTCCTTTATCATTTGTCTAATTTTAAGCAAAAGCACCACCTCTACAATAACCGTTGGGAATTGAGTAACCAAACCTACTAAAGCCAAAATGACTATAAGAAAACAGAAGGCGGTAAATAGCTCCAAGCCACCCGCTACGTATCCTAAAACACCCCATTCCTTTGCAGATTTAAGGATAGAAATACCAAATAGCAAACCTAAAGTTCCTACGATGATAGACTGTGCTACCAGAATACCCTCAATAGGAAGAACACTTTCGTGAAACATGGATATGATGTCATAGGTATAAAATAGGAACAAGACCGAAATTAGAAGTACAGCTGCAATTTTCATCAAGTAATTCTGGTATAGCTTTCCTACGATAAGGAAACCATAAATGAAAAGTGCGTAGCTGAGATAGGAAGCTATTTTTATAAAAACATGTCCACCAAGGCCAAATATTAGCTCCTCCTCTCCAAACCTGTAATAATCTGAAAACGCCTCGAATGGACCTATCAGTAAATACAGAATTCCTGATATAGCTGCGAGGGTCAATAAGAACCGAACCGACTTGGCTTCGGTTTCAGAGCCTAACGTAATACTGTCTTTCCTAGTAGTGTTTTCTTCTCCATACAGTTCCTCAAAATCATGATCTAAGGCGGATAATATGGTTTTAATCGTATAACTTCTTGGCGAGACTTCGCCGTTTTCTATGCGTTGTAGGGTACGTACGTTAATGTTGCAGCGTTCTACTAATTCTTCTTGTGTAAATCCTTTTTGCTTGCGTAAAGCGATAATCTTGTTACCTAATTCTGGTTGTTGCATGATGTGTGAATTTTAAAGTGTTCCACAATGTTACGCTCAAGATAAAACGAAACCAAAGAACTTCTCGTGATTTGCCCCGACATTCACACGGCATTGCCCTAAAAACATGGCTTTGCGCACATTTAGATATTGGGATTTCCAACTTTTCTTTATTGAAAAATACTAAACTGTCTCAATTTTGGACTTCTCACTCTTCAACGGCTGCAAAGCCAAAAACGCCCTATCCACACTTCTAATCCCATCAAAAACTAACAATAAACGCAGCCCGTTACGTGTTTTCTTTTCTTTCATGGTGCACTTTTGAGGATTGCTTTGCACATACTTTAGGACTTTGGTAAATGCAGCGGTCTGGTAAAATTCCGA
The DNA here is from genome assembly GCA_938038975.1 of uncultured Maribacter sp. Taxonomy (GTDB): domain Bacteria; phylum Bacteroidota; class Bacteroidia; order Flavobacteriales; family Flavobacteriaceae; genus Maribacter. Next base: position 1,182 of record CALHVP010000064.1, read on the forward strand.
TTGTTGGTCGGATATGAAATAGCCTATTAACTTGCCCTGTTTCATTACTATTTTTTCTATTCCAATACTGTTGGCAATCCACTTGATACGAACAGAATTCAATAAATCATCGACAGCTGTTGGTAATTCTCCGAAACGATCTATAAGCTGGGCTTCAAATTTCTGGAGTCCATCTTCATCTTTCACCTGGTTCAATTCTGTGTATAGGTTTAGGCGTTCTGTAATATTATTGATGTAGGCATCCGGAAATAGCAACTCAAAATCAGAATCAATCTGCGTTTCTTTTACATAGATTTTTTCTTTGCTGCCTTCAACCTCTTCGTATAGGTCTTTAAATTCATTTTCCTTGAGTTCGTCAATGGCTTCGGCCAATATTTTTTGATAGGTCTCAAATCCAATTTCATTGATAAATCCACTTTGCTCGCCACCTAACAGGTCTCCAGCACCACGAATTTCCAAATCCTTCATGGCAATATTAAAGCCACTTCCCAACTCAGAGAATTGTTCTAGTGCTTCGATACGTTTACGCGCATCGTTGGTCATAGATTCATACGGTGGCGTAATAAAATAACAGAATGCTTTCTTATTACTTCTACCTACACGACCCCGCATTTGATGGAGGTCACTTAATCCAAAATTATTGGCATTGTTGATGAAAATAGTATTTGCATTAGTTACATCTAATCCACTTTCTACAATGGTCGTAGATACAAGCACATCAAACTCACCATTAATAAAACTAAGCATTAATGTTTCTAGTTTTTTACCTTCCATCTGACCATGACCTATACCTACTTTAGCATCAGGCACCAAGCGTTGTATCATGCCAGCAACCTCTTTTATATTTTCAATTCGGTTATGAATAAAGAACACCTGTCCGCCGCGCTCAATTTCGTAAGCAACGGCATCTCTAATGGTTTCCTCGTTAAAACTAATAACATTACTTTCAATAGGATACCTGTTTGGTGGTGGTGTCGTAATTACCGACAAATCACGAGCTGCCATAAGACTAAACTGCAGGGTTCTAGGAATAGGTGTTGCTGTTAAGGTTAGCACATCTACATTCTCTTTAATCGATTTTAATTTATCCTTTACAGCGACACCAAATTTTTGCTCTTCATCAACAATAAGCAACCCTAAGTCTTTAAACTTAACTTTCTTGTTGACTAGTTGATGCGTCCCAATAATAATATCAACGCTACCCGCCTCAAGTTTTGCTAAGGTTTCCTTGCGTTCTTTTGCGGTTCTAAAGCGGTTGAGGTAATCTACCGTTACCGGCATTTCCTTTAAACGCTCTGTAAAGGTTCTATGGTGTTGGAAAGCTAGAATCGTAGTTGGTACTAATACGGCCACTTGCTTCCCATTGTCTACAGCTTTAAATGCTGCGCGAATAGCAACTTCAGTTTTACCAAAACCTACATCGCCACAGATAAGACGGTCCATAGGACGTTCGCTTTCCATGTCTTTTTTAATGTCTGCTGTTGCTGTCCCTTGGTCCGGTGTGTCCTCATAGATAAAAGAAGCTTCTAGCTCATTTTGAAGGTAACTGTCGGGATCGTATTGAAAACCTTTTTCAAGTCTTCTTTTAGCGTATAATTTAATGAGGTTAAACGCAATTTTTTTAACTCGGGACTTCGTCTTGTCCTTAACTTTTTTCCAGGCTCCGGAACCAAGCTTATAAATCTTAGGCGGTGCTCCATCTTTTCCGTTGAACTTGGATATTTTATGTAGAGAATGAATACTTACGTATAGAATATCACGCTCGCCGTACATCAGTTTGATGGCTTCCTGCTTCTTGCCCTCCACATCTATTTTTTGTAAACCACCAAACTTGCCTATACCATGGTCGATGTGGGTAACATAATCTCCAATTTCTAGTTTGTTTAATTCCTTAAGCGTAATAGCTTGCTTTTTAGCGTAGCCATTTTTAAGGTGGAATTTATGATAGCGTTCAAAAATTTGATGATCGGTATAGCAAACCAATTTTAAGTCTTTGGCTATAAAACCTTGATGCAGCGGAAAGACAATCGTTTTATAATGTACTTTCTCCGATATTTCTTCGAAAATGTCGTTAAATCTTCTTGCTTGCTGATCAGTAGCACAACAGATATAATTTTCGAATCCTATGGAATGGAACTCGTTTAAGTTTTGAATTAGTAAATCAAACTTTTTATTGAAAGAAGGCTGTGGCGTAGTTTCAAAGCTAATTTCCTTTATAGTAGAAGAGCCATCCTTGGCACTTCCTCCTAATGTTATTAAACCAAAGCTTTTCAATTGCTCTTTAAAAGCAGTGCCGTTGAGGAAAAGCTCCGCTGGTGCTGCGTGTTTTATATCTTCAGATAATTTTGTAAACGCTTCTTGAGCCTTTTCGAAAAAATCATCTAAACGAGTGTATAGGAGGCTTGTGTTTTTGGAGAATACGATGGTTTTATCGGATATATAGCCCAGAAAGCTTTCTCGCTTCTCTTCTAGAAATTTGTTAGCTACGTTGGGTACTATCGTTATCTTTTTTACCTTTTCCGTAGATAATTGTGTTTCTACATCAAAGGTGCGAATACTATCTACCTCATCTCCAAAAAACTCTAATCTATAAGGCTCATCGTGGGAAAAGGAAAACACATCTACAATACCTCCACGGACAGAAAACTCTCCAGGTTCTGTGACGAAATCGACTCGTTTGAACTTGTATTCGAACAGTACCTCGTTCAGGAAATCCAATGAAAGGGTATCTTCCAATTGAATTTTTAAGGTGTTTTTATCCAATTCCTTACGTGTAACTACTTTTTCAAACAAAGCGTCTGGATAGCTAACGATAACCGCAGGTTTTTTTCTGGAGTTAATACGATTAAGTACCTCTGCCCGTAAGAGCACATTGGCATTGTTTGTTTCTTCAATTTGATAAGGTCTACGATAACTACCTGGGTAGAACAATACATCTTTTTCCCCTATAATAAGTTCAAGATCATTTAAATAATAAGCTGCCTCTTCTTTATCATTGAAAATGAGTAAAAATGGAGCGTCTGCCTTCTTGAATGCTTCCGCCAAAACAAAGGAGAGAGAAGAACCTACTAGGCCTTTTAATTGTGTATGTAAGGGAGTGGTATGTTCAGATTTGGCAATAGCGTTCTGCAGTTCCTGTACGTTAGGAGCTGTTGAAAACAGTTCGGGAATGGTCAATTTTGACAAAGAATATGATATTGGATTGTAAAGATAGTTTCTAGAGCAGCTTCTTCCCAAGGATTGGACAAAAAATCGCAGTTTACTTACAAGATCTTATTTACAAAAGGATTCGTCTTCTTATTCTTGAAACCATGCCAAGCGATATAAATGAAAATGATACTACTTCCTACCAAAGCAGTATAGGCTATAATTTCCAATGTGTCTTTATGTCTCACATAAATCGCAAACAATGCCCAAACTCCAACGGCGGCAAATTCGCGCATATTGCGTTTCCAAATCATTACTAGATTTAATAGCGTAGCGATGGCAATCATAATCATCGTCCATGTAATTTCAGAAAACGGAGCACCTTCCCATCCTATTTTTGTTAAATAGGCAGAAACATTTGCTATGGTCGCTACAGCTATCCACCCACTATATAGACAAATAGGCCACCAAACGAATGCAATGGTGCTTTTTGGCGCATCCCAACGTTCCATATTCGTATTCAGGATAATTTTGATAAGAGAAAATAGAATTCCCAACATAATTAATACCGAAAGGCCTGTGTAGTCATATACGAAGGCAATTACCCAAAGGGAATTTAAAACATTAGTCACTACAAACCAATAGCCGGTCTGCGTAATGAATTCACTTGGTTTATGACTAAAAAAGGCACGCCTCACCTGAAATATTCCATACCCAAGGAGCCCTATAAAAATAATACCCCAAATGGCAAAGGCGTAGCTCGCAGGTGTAAATAGATTGTCATATCTAGCACTTATTTCACCAATAGTGCTATCGTTAAGTCGCACTGATTGAGAAACATAGTTTACCGAAATCACAAAGATGACCGATAACAAGTTTAAGATAGCGAGAGTCTTTTTCATGATGAATTTTTTTCAAAAGTAGCGCATAGCTAGGATTATTACGAACCCTATCCCTTTAAAAAATCATCTTTTTGACTAGCGTCCTTTTCGTTTGGATTCGGAAAGGGTAACTGGTAAAACAGCATCGCCTAATAAAGCAAAAACTTCACAGTCTTTTTTTGCTTGTAAAGTAAACGTACCCGTAAATGTTCCAAACGCAGGTAAAATGAGTTGTATGGGCGATTTATAAAAACAAGGGAGTCGCACGGTTTGTCTGCCGAATCCTGTCAATTTTATGGCTGGATGTATATGACCGCAAAAATTAAAAAAACCATCTCGTTCTTCCGGATGATGGGTTAATAAAAAGTTATTCAAAATAAGTTCTTCTATAACCTTAACTCCTAGTGCCTCATATTTTAAAGGCGATATAATATCATGGTTACCACTGACTAAAATAATGTTAGTGGATTGTTCGGCGACCCATATTTCAAAAAGCTCCCACTCGGTATTTAAAGAAGAGTGAAATAAATCACCCATAAAAACCACCGTTTTAGGATGAAAGTAGTTAATAGCGGTATCCATTGCAGTAAAATTATTTTGAACCGCTTGTTGCGGTACTGCAGCTCCAAATTTTCTAAAATGAGAAACTTTACCCAGATGTACATCGCTGATTAATAACATAGATTCCTCTTCCCAAAACAAAACACCAGAGGCATGCATTTTAAAATTCTGGTTATGGATTTGGATAGCTTCGGTCATGGGTTAAAATTAGTTATTTCATTAAAATAGCCGTCATTCGTTTGATACGGTCCGCTAATTTTTCACTTGATAATTTTTCCCGTAACCTGTCAGTAATTATCGGAAAGGAAAAAGGCGTGGGTTTTGTACAGGTTCTCCAAACTATTTCCTGTGCAGCTATACGTTCCAATGCCAGCCTAAGTCTTCCTTCTTCCAATTGATGCTCAAAAGTTTCTGTATATGCTTGTTGATACAATAGATTATCGTCCTCAAAATCTTTAAAAACATCAAACAATAATTGGGAACTACTTTGCAAGTGTTTCATTTTAATACCCTTATTAGGATACCCTGTAAATACCATACCACTAATAACAGCAATATCCCTGAATTTACGTCTGGCCATTTCATTGGAGTTCAAACTTTTTTGCAAATCGGATAACATGTATTCTGTACTTAATAGATTGTTATCCAATACCTCCTGAATATCTATTTTTTTATCCGATAACAGCTCAAAACCATAATCATTATAGGCAAGGGAACAGGTAATGGGCATTAATAAACTAATTCTGTACGCCAACATACTGCTCATGGCTTCGTGCACCCCTCGTCCTTCAAAAGGATAAAAAATGTGATGGTAGCCATCTCGTGTTTTAAACGTCTCTATTAGGAATTCATTGGGTTTGGGGACTATGCTTTCTTCTCGTTGCTTCTTAAACATGGGCGCCAAAGATTGGATTTCTATCGATTGCTGTTTCTTATCTAACGCTGCCGTATACAATTCTTGCCGGAGTAATTCTGACATTTGTGCCGAAAAACTAAGCCGTCCGCCCATCCAACTAGGGACTTTGTTCGTTCTTTTTGTTGAATTCTTAACATGGGCCTGCATCCCTTTTACTCGAATAAATTCCAGATTTCTACCTGCAAAAGTAAAGACATCACCCTGTTTTAATTTAGAAATGAAGAACTCCTCAATGGAGCCTATGTACCCTCCCTTTTGGTATTTTACGACTATGTTTGCATCGCCAACGATGGTTCCAATCTGAAACCGATGTCGCATGGCAATACCACGATTAGTTACGGTAAACTTTCCATCTTCTTCTACGGCTACCTTTTTATATTCATCATAAGATTGAAGGCTTTGGCTTCCCATCACCAAAAAGTTTAATAACCATTGCCATTGTGCTTCAGAAATACCTTGGTAACAAAATGTGCCCTTAATTTCTTTATAAATCTCATCTGGATAAAATCCGTCTGAAACTGCCAATGTGGTGAGGTACTGTAGTAGAACATCAAAGCTGTTTAAATAGGGGATTCGGTCTTCTACCGCTTCATGCTTTACAGCTTGTTTCATGGCAGAAGCTTCAATGAGTTCCATAGCATGCGTTGGTAGAAAATGGATAACGCTTTCCTTTCCTGGGCTATGACCGCTGCGGCCAGCGCGTTGCAAAAAACGTGCTACACCTTTTGGACCGCCAATTTGAATGACAGTTTCCACCGGAGCAAAATCTACTCCTAAATCTAAACTTGAGGTGCAGACTACAGCTTTCAGGCTTTCGTTGCGTATAGCCTGTTCTACCCAAACACGTGTTTCTTTATTTACACTCCCGTGGTGCATAGCAAACTCTCCTGCATATTCAGGATGTTTTTCTAATATTTTCTGAAACCATATTTCACATTGGCTCCTCGTATTGGTAAAAAGCAGGGTAGTTTTACTCTTATTGATAATTGGGACAACATCTTCAAGTAACTTTAATCCTAAATGCCCACGCCAAGGAAAGGTTTCCATTTCTTTTGGAATTATACTCTTTACTGTAATTTTCTTATGGAGCTTCGCTTTGATTAAGACCGAATTTTTCAGGGTGGTGGTTTCTGGTCCTAATAATACTTCGCGGCCTTGTTCTAAATTCCCAATGGTTGCAGAAATACCCCAAATACGTAACTCTTGACTCACACTTTTTAAGCGTGAAATTCCCAATTCCATCTGAACTCCTCTTTTGGTTCCTAAGAGTTCGTGCCATTCATCAACAATAATAGCGGAACAATCTTTAAAAACTTTCGCATAGCCTTTGGAAGACAGCAATAGTTGGAGGCTTTCCGGTGTAGTAATAAGTAGATCCGGCATGTTCCGTTTCTGTTGGAAACGTTCTTTGGTAGAAGTATCACCCGTGCGAATACCTACCGTCATTTGTGTACCTAAATCTTTGGTAATCCGTTCTGCAGATTGCTTTATTTCGTTACTAAGCGCACGCAAAGGCGTTATCCAAATGGCCTTTAAGCCTTTTTTATGCTTGGTCTTATAGTCAGGGTTGTTTTTGATATAGTTGAGTACAACGGGAAACCAAAGCGCATAGGTTTTCCCACTACCCGTTGGGGCATTTAAGAGTCCGTGTTTGCCTTGTAAAAAAGCAGTCCAGGTATCCTTTTGGAATTTAAAAGGTTTCCATTTTTGTTCTTTGAACCAGGTTTCTGCTATGTTATAGAGCTCGTTTCTATTCATAGACTATTTGGGTATTAGCGCTTTTAAATCCTCCAAACTATTTGCCTCATGTATCGTTTTATCTTGTCTCCAACGTAAAATTCTAGGGAACCGAGTTGCTATTCCGCTCTTGTGTCTTTTAGATATTGCAATACCTTCAAAGGCAATCTCAAAAACATGATGTGGCGTAACACTTCGCACAGGGCCAAAGCGTTCTAATGTGTTTTTCTTTATCCAGGCATCAACTTTCTTTAACTCTGCATCTGTAAGTCCGGAATATGCCTTTGCAAAAGTGACTAACTCCTTTTCGCCTTGGTCATTTTCTTGCCATAAGGCAAAAGTATAATCGGTAAATAGGTTACTTCGTCTACCATGGCCTCTCATTGCATAGGTAAGCACGGCATCTATTGTAAGGGGGTCTACCTTCCATTTCCACCAATCGCCTTTTTTTCGACCTACCAAATAAGGGGAGTTTTTATTTTTTAACATGAGGCCTTCACTGCGCATTTCTCTGGCGCGTTGTCTTTCGTTAGCTACATCTTCCCATGAATTAAAATGTATGGTTTCGGAGAGGTGAAAAGGTAAGCGTGTTTGTTCATCCGCGGGTCTTCGACTGCGCTCAGACTGACATAAATCAGCATGTAATTTTTCTAACAGCTTTCTTCGTTCTACAAACGGAAGCTCCCGAATATCTGTCCCGTTCCATTCCAAGAGGTCATAGGCTTTAAGTATAACCGGAACTTTTAGGAGCAATGCTTTGGAAACTGTTTTACGCCCTATTCTGGTTTGTAAATCATTAAAGGTTCCAATTTCATTTGTTGGGAAGGGGAGTATTTCTCCGTCTATTACAGTTCCGTTAGGGATGTTACCTATGAATGCTGCAAATTCAGGATACTTGTCTGTAACCAGTTCTTCGCCTCGGCTCCAAACAAAAATTTCATTGTTTCTAAGGATAACCTGTGAACGTATACCATCCCATTTATGTTCAGCGGACCATTCTTGTATGTCTCCTAGTTCATTTACTTCTCCTTCAATGGCATAGGCCAAGTAAAAAGGATAGGGTTTGGAAAGGTAATCGCTCTCGTTTTCCTCTAAAATCAGTTCTTGAAAGGTAATGGTGTTTGGGTCCCAGTTGCCCATCAATTTATAGGCAAGAATGTCTTCGTCAATTTCTGTTGCTTTGGATAGTGCTCGGGTCATTAATTTCTGACTTACGCCAATCCGGAAACCACCAGTAATCAATTTTGTAAAGACAAAACGCTCATAGTAATCTAGCACTTTCCAATTGTTTAATAAATAGGCCTTTTTGTTTTCGTCGGATTTCCTTTTCAAGGCAATCATTTCTTCTAAGAACTGGGTCAATGTTTTATTTGTAGTAGACTTTGTAGTTGGGATTACCAAGGCTATTGTTTCAGCTAAATCGCCTACAATGTGATAGCTTTCCTCAAAAAGCCACAAGGGTATATTTGCTAACTCTGAAGCCCATGCTCTTAGTAAGGTGGTATTAACTGGTCTTGGAGGTCTGCGGTGTGATAGAATGGCAATGGTCCATACTTTATCTCTATCATTCGCTTTTTTAAAGTATGAAGCCAAAGCAGCTACCTTTAAGGTGGTCTTGTTGGTGCTATCTAATGTTTTTATGAGTAGTGCAAAATCTTTCATAAGCCCCCTAGCCCCCAAAGGGGGAATTTATAAACTCTTATTTTATTCTTTAATCGCATGGTGTTGCTTTAGTTACTATTTGCAAGGTTTTCTTCAGTTGCTTCATTCTCTTCCTCTCCGTATTGTGTGCTCTCGGTTCGTGCATCATATCCCAATTCTCTTAGGTAACGTGAAAAAATATCGGTATAGCCATGGGTACATATAACTTTTTCGGCGCCGGTAGCTTCAATACTTGTTAATAATTCTTGCCAGTCACAGTGATCACTCAATACGAATCCTTTATCCACGGCACGTCTTCGTCTGGCCCCTCTAAAGGCCATCCATCCGCTAGCGGAAGCAGTTACGTAAGGCACCATTTTGCGAATCCATGTAGAACCATGAGCACTAGGTGGTGCTAAAACAATGTTGCCTAAAAGCTCCGTTTTTTTCGTGTCCCTTGTTATGAGATTGGTTTCGGGAAAATCTACTAATGGTCGCAATACGGCTGTCATATTTTCAATGGCACCGTGGGTGTAGATTTTACCAATATCTGTATCTAGATATTTTAATAAGCGTTGTGCTTTTCCCAAACTATACCCGAATAGCACCGATGTTTGCCCTTGATCCTTGTTTTGACCCCACCATTGGTTAATATTGTTCAAAACTTCCTGTTGTGGAGTCCATGAAAAGGCGGGCAACCCAAAAGTGCATTCTGTTATAAACGTATGACATTTAATAGATTCATAGGGTGTGGAAATACCGTCGTTTTCAGTTTTATAATCTCCCGTAAATACCCATACCTCTCCTTTATGTTCTACCCGTATTTGGGATGAGCCAATTATATGGCCCGCAGGATGTAGACTGAACTTTACGTTGTTAATATGGAAATCTTCTCCCCATTCCACTCCGGTAACCTGGATATCTCCTAAACGATGTGAAATAATAGGTACGTTTCTGTGATGGGTAATATACTGTTTATGACCCCAGCGACTATGATCAGCATGACCATGAGAAATAATAGCTTTGTCAACGGGTTTCCAAGGGTCTAGATATACTTTTGCTATAGCACAGTAAATACCACGATCCGTGAATTCTAAAAGATGTTTTTTCATAGCACTGTGAAATTACAAATTAGCTATGAAAACAAAGTCCGCTATCATGTAAACTATGAATTCTAAAAAAATTATATTTGTCTCATATAAAACAGGAAATATGTCATTTATAGATTTATACGGTAATCCAGAGCATAGGAAAAATGTTGCACATTTTGCAGCTTTGGCAACTCTAGCAGCCTCAGACGGGCAAATAGGGGAGGAAGAAAAAACAATGTTGGATAAGTTTGCTAAAAAGCTAGAAATATCTGAAAAGGAGTATAAAGAGGTTATGAAACCTGAAAATAAGTTTTCAATAGAACCGCCATCAGATTCAGAAAAAAGATTAGAGCGTTTATATGATTTGTTTAAAATTATTTTCGCCGATCATATCATTGACGATGAAGAAATGATTTTGCTTAAAAAATATGCTATTGGACTTGGTTTTTCAGGTGATAACGCAAACAAAGTTATTGAGCGTTCGGTTGCTATTTTTAGTGGTAAGATAGATTTTGACGATTATCTATATTTGTTAAAGCACTAAGAATTTGAAATTATAGTAAAGAAAAGGGAGGCATTTGCCTCCCTTTTTTTAATGGTACTTGTCAAGAAATTCCTGTAGTTTTTCTACCATTTTTCGACTCCCGCAAAAGAAGGGGACGCGTTGGTGAAGTTCTGTAGGTTGTATATCCATTATTCGTGTTTTTCCTCCAACGGCGATTCCATTAGCCTGTTCAGCAATAAAGGCCATTGGGTTGCATTCGTATAACAATCGTAGTTTTCCACTAGCGGTAACACTACTTTTAGGATACATATATATGCCACCTTTAATCATATTTCTATGGAAATCAGAGACTAAAGAGCCAATATATCTAGAGGTATATGGTCTATCGCCATCTTCTTGCTGGCAATATTTAATATAATCTTTTACACCTTGATGAAAGTGCACATAGTTACCTTCATTTACAGAGTATATTTTACCTGTTTCTGGAAACTGCATATTAGGATGTGAAAGATAAAAAGTTCCCAAGGCCGGGTTCAATGTAAAGCCATTAACTCCATCTCCCGTGGTATAAACTAACATCGTAGAAGTACCGTATACAACATAACCTGCCGCCACTTGCTGATTCCCAGGCTGAAGAAAATCTTCTAAAGTTACTGGTGTGCCTACTGGGGTAACACGTCTGTAGATTGAAAATATAGTTCCTACTGATACGTTTACATCAACATTTGAGGAGCCATCCAAAGGGTCTATTAATACTATATATTTGTTCTGGTGATTATTATCATTACTATTAATAGAGATAAAGCTATCTTCTTCTTCTGAAGCAATACCACAGACAATTTCTCTGTTTTTTAAAGTAGATATGAATTTTTCATTAGCAAAAACATCTAGTTTTTTTTGCTCTTCACCTTGTATGTTGGTATCTCCAGCATCCCCTAATATATCTACTAGACCGGCTTTATTTACTTCATGATTAACTACTTTGGCCGCTAAACGAATGGCATTTATTAGTTTAGAAAGTTCACCTGAGGAATATTTAAATGAAGATTGATTTTCAATAATAAACTCTCCAAGGGTCTGATTTTTTTTCGTCATGGGTGTTACATTGTGTTTAGACCACAAATATCGCATATTTTGTGAAACTACATCGTTTTCGTCAGCTTTGTATTTTTAAAATATATAACTTTGTGTTTTATTTGTAACAATATGGAATATTTAATTCGAGAAGCACTTGCCACAGATATGACCCAAGTGTTGGGACTAATAGAGGAACTTGCTGTATTTGAAAAAGAGAATGATGCTGTAGAAATTACTGCGCAAGACTTAGTTAATGATGGCTTTGGTTTGGAAAAGAAATTTCAATGCTTTGTGGCAGATAAACGAGGTGTTATCGTTGGTTTAGCTTTGGTTTATCCAAGATACTCTACATGGAAAGGTACGGTTATTCATTTGGAGGACTTAATAGTAACTGAGCAGATGCGAGGCAGTGGATTGGGTACCGCCCTATTAGATAGGGTAGTGCAATATGGTAATGAGCTTGGTGTAAAAAGAATTAGTTGGGAAGTTATTGATTGGAACGAATCTGCAATAAGATTTTACGAACGTAAAGGTGCTAACGTAATGCGAGATTGGGATGTTGTACAACTTGACGAAGAAGGAATGCGTGAATATCTTCAAAATATAAAATAAGAGAAAAATAATTAGTGTAGTACAGTGTAATTGAAAAGTAATTTTATGAGGGTTTTTAAATTTGGAGGAGCATCTGTAAAAGATGCAGATGGTATAAAAAACGTAGTAGAAGTTTTAAAAGAGACAGGGCATAGTAACACCCTTTTGGTAATATCTGCTATGGGTAAGACTACCAACGCAATGGAAGCTATTGTGGACGCTTATTTTGATAATAAGTCTGCCATTGCTTCTAAAGTTTCAGACATTGTTGAATATCATACGGCTATTCTAAATGATTTGTTTCAGAACCCACAACATAGTGTTTATAGAGAAATTAAAGTTTTAATAGATGAGGTGAATGGCTTTTTAGCATGGAATAAATCTCCAAACTATAACTTTGTTTATGATCAAGTAGTTGGTTATGGTGAGCTTTTAGCTACGACTATCGTTAGTGCTTATTTTGAAGAAATAGGACTAAAAAATAACTGGTTAGATGTTAGAAATTATATTAAAACGGATAGTAATTATAGAGATACCACTGTCTCTTGGGATAAGACGCAAAAAAATGTTTCTAAAATAAATAAAGACATTTTAAATATTACACAAGGGTTTTTAGGGAGTGACGATAATAACTTTACCACTACATTAGGTAGGGAAGGGTCCGATTATACTGCTGCAATTCTAGCGTACTGTCTAAATGCTACTTCTGTAACCATATGGAAAGATGTTCCAGGTGTATTAAATGCTGATCCTAGATATTTTAAAGAAACCCAGTTATTAAATAATATTTCTTACCGCGAAGCAATTGAACTAGCATTTTACGGTGCTTCGGTAATTCATCCTAAAACCTTACAACCCCTACAGGGTAAGGAAATACCATTGCATGTAAAATCTTTTGTGAACCCTAAGAATAATGGTACAACGGTAGGTAAAGGTGTTGGTATAGCCCCTAAAGTGCCTTGTTTTATTGTGAAAAAGAATCAGGTATTAATGAAGTTGTCTTCATTGGATTTTTCGTTTATTGTTGAAGACAGTATGAGTGAGCTTTTTAAACTATTTCATGAGCATAAAATGAAGGTAGACTTAATTCAAAACTCAGCTATTAGTTTTTCTGTTTGTGTAGATAATAAATTCGGAGGCTTGGAGCCGTTATTAAATAGGCTAAAAAGTAAGTATAAAGTAATGCATCAAGAAGGAGTTTCTCTTTATACAATTCGGCATTTTGACGCTAACGCATTGGAGTCTTTGCAAAATGGACATGAAATATTACTAGAACAACGAGGAAAGGAAACAGTACAACTCGTAGTTAAGTAGTACTATAATTAAAATAATTCTAGTACAAAAAAAATTGCTCCATACTGCTTTTTGCTATCTTTGCCACTACATAATTATTTCTTTCTATGGGTTTAGTGACTGCAAAAGAAGTGGCAAAAGCTATTAATGTATCCAAGTATGGTTATGTTGGTACTTTCATTGCTTGGTTGCTCATGAAAGTGACACGAATTTCCGCACTAAATTCATTTTACGACACTATCTCACATTTAGATTGTGAAGCCTATGCACAGGCTATTTTGGAGTATTATGAAATAAATTACGATATTCCAGAAGACGATTTTAAAAGACTGCCAAAAGAAGGCCCTTACATAACTATTTCCAATCATCCACTAGGTGGAATAGACGGTATTTTATTGATGAAGCTTATGTTACCTAAACGGGATGATTATAAGATTCTTGCCAATTTTCTTTTAGAACGCATGGCACCATTAAAACCACACATGTTTTCTGTAAATCCATTTGAGAGTCGGAAAGAAGTGAGAAGTAGTATTGGCGGTTTTAAAAAAGCATTTCAACATCTTAGGGATGGTCATCCGCTAGGTATATTTCCTGCAGGTGAAGTGTCTACACATAAGGACGGGAAATTAATTGTAGATAAACCTTGGGAAGAAGCGGCATTAAAGCTAATAAGAAAGGCTCAAGTTCCCGTAGTACCCATATACTTTCATTCTAGAAATAGCAAACTGTTTTATAGAATTTCCAAGTTAGGAGATTCTTTGCGAACAGCTATGATTCCTTCCCAGGTGCTTTCACAACGAAATAGACCAATAAAGGTGCGGATTGGTCAGCCTATTTCTGTGAAGACCCAAAGTGAACAAGGCACATTAGAAGAATTTACAGAATTACTACGAAGAAAAACCTATATATTATCTAATGCCTACCAGAAGGAACGGCTAATTGATCAATTACCATCTACTTTAAAAATACCAAAACCTCCCAAGAAGATTGCAGATGGTATGCGTAAAGAGGTTATGGAAGGTGAAATAGAAAAACTAAGAGAGAAGGATTGTCGTTTGCTGCAAAGTAAAAATTACGAGGTGTTCTTAGCCAAGAAACAGGATATGCCTTTTCTGCTAAAAGAAATAGGTCGTCAACGAGAAATCACCTTTAGGGCAATTGGAGAGGGTACTAATAAAGCGATTGATTTAGATATATTTGACACGTATTATCATCATTTGTTTTTATGGGATAGTGATGAAAAATGCGTTGTGGGTGCATATAGAATGGGAATGGGATCTGAGATATTTCCTAAACATGGAATAGATGGCTTCTATTTACAAGATTTATTTCGTGTAGAACCAGAATTGTATGATATGATGTGCCAGTCTATAGAAATGGGTCGTGCATATATTGTTAAAGAGTATCAACAAAAACCTATGCCGCTTTTTTTACTTTGGAAGGGTATCGTTCATACGACGCTTAGACACCCTGAGCATAAATATTTGATTGGCGGCGTTAGCATTAGTAATCAGTTTTCTAATTTCTCTAAATCCTTAATGATAGAGTTTATGAAATCTAATTATTGGGATCCTTATGTAGCGCAATATATACGACCTAAAAAGGAGTTTAAAGTAAAACTTAATGACGCGGATAAGGAGTTTGTGTTTGATGAAACAAAGGCCGATTTAAATAAATTTGACCGTCTTATAGATGAAGTAGAGCCAGGAAGTCTTCGTTTGCCTGTTCTAATTAAAAAGTATATCAAGCAAAATGCAAAGGTGGTTGCTTTTAACGTAGATCCATTGTTTAATAATTCGGTAGATGGCCTTATGTATATAAAAATTGCCGATTTACCGGAAAGTACTGTTAAACCTGTAATGGAGGAATTTCAAGCGGAGCTAGAGCGAAAATTTAACGAAAATAAAGCACAAGAAAAAAGTTCATCTTAATTTATGCCAATAGCAGTGCTGCGCCTTTCAAAAAGTAGGTTGTCTTTCCAAACACCTTCAGCCGTTTTGCCTATTTTTTCTCGTTTCCCAATATAGCGGAAGCCCATAGATTTGTGTAACTCAATACTCGCTTTATTTTCTGGAAAAATTCCAGATTGTAAAGTCCACAGCCCTTCTTTTTCGCTATCACTAATTAATTGTTTCATTAGGAGTTTTCCAATACCCAAGCCTCTTGCATTAGTTGCTATGTAAACGCTAACTTCTGCAACACCACCATATACACATCTACCAGATACTGGAGATAACGCAGCCCATCCTATAATTTCTTGAGAACTGGTAGCAATTAGTCTACAAGCTTTTAAGTGTGCTTTGTTCCAAATTGCGTAGTCAGGTGCACTTGTTTCAAACGTGGCAAAACCAGAGCTAATGCCATCGTTATAAATTTTGGCAACACTAGTCCAGTCATTTGCTTGCATTAATGTTATAGTTACTTTATTCATTTCAGAAACGGGTAATTTTGGAGCCATAATCGTTACCGCCAGACGGTAGTTTTTATTATTAGCTTAAAAGAATATTTTAAGATTAACAGCAACCAGAACCTGGGCTGCAAGAATTTTCAGATACCACTTCTATTTTTGATGGAATACCGCAAGTATCCTTTGCTTTACAGTCGGTTTGGTTAATTCCTAAATACAGTACAAGCTGCTCCGCTTTTATAGCATAGGAATTCACAAAAAGTTGTGCGGTATGAAATGTATCATTACTGTATTCAAATTTCACCTCTACCTCTTTTTCCATTGGCTTAATACGGTCCACACGGTTTAAAATTTCTAAGGCTTTATGCGTATGCATAAAGTCTAGTTTACCTATCTCTTCTGGACTTTCCCATAGTTGTATCACAGTCTCTTTCCAAAAGTCTGTACCTGCACCACAGTCAACAGAATCTACTGTTATATTCTTTATTTCAGTGATGTGGTAATTTGCTTTAACGAGTTTACCTGGTGCGTATTCGAATAATAGTTCCTTGTTTGGATGTTGTTCTAAAAGCGATAAAAATTCATTTGTTTTCATAGGGTATGTATTAGCAGCACTTTGCTTTTGTGCTATTAAAAAAAGAATTCATTAGTTGCTGTACTGTAGACCATGTTTTAAGATTGATACAGTAGCATACTTTTTTACCTTCAATTTCTCCTTTTATCAGGTTTATACTTTTAAGTTCTTTAAGATGCTGGGAAATCGTAGGTTGTGCTAAGCCAATTTCGTCTACAATATCATTACAAATGCAAGCGTCTTGTTTGCTTATGAATTCAAGAATAGCTATACGTGCAGGATTGGATAGTACCTTAAAGATGATGGCCAACTCATTTTGCTTTGTATTAAATATTTGTGTTTTTGTAATCCCCATTTATCATATTTATATATTGCAATATTACGATAATAAATGAATTAAAAAAAGACCAACTATAAAAATTGGTCTTTTTAGTTTATAAACTTTTAAACCAGTCTTGAAAATAATCACCAAGAAGAGGAGTCGGAACCATTTTTTCATTTGCTGCATTTATAAGACTCATCACCACAAGTACAAGACAAATAATAAAAGCAAAGCAACCTACGATAGGAATCCAACTTAATACTATGGCAAGAATCCAAATACCTAGTGTTTGTCTTATGTAATAACTACCCAATTCAGTTTTATTGCTACTATTCATTACAATAGCCACTATCCATCCAATAAAAGTTATATGTGAAAGAATAGCCACTGTTTTGCCGCTATCTGGTTTATTAGGATCAAAAGTATCTTTAACATCTTCTTTGAAATCGGTTGCTGCTTCTTTGGCATCATCTGCAAAATCACTTGCTTTCTCTTTGGCGCTGTCCATGGCCTCTCCTGCTTTATCTCCTAAATCTTTTGCTTTTTCTTTAGCTGCGTCAAATGCATCTTCAGCTTTATCTCCTAGGTCTTTGTTTTCTTCTGACATTATTTAGTGTTTTATGGTGGTTAAATACTACGCTAAATGTAGCGAAAAAAACAATAGCTAGGAAAACAGGTTATCAACACGCTTTAGGGCGTGTTTTTTATTAAGTATCAACAAAACCGATTTTTAATTTTGTTCACAACGGTTTGGGCTAATTTTTCCTTACTCTCTAAGGTCCAGCCAGCTACATGTGGTGTAAGAAGTACATTGCTCATTTCTAGGAGTTCTTGAAACGCTTGAGGTTTTTTAGTTGTTTCCGTTTCTGAGTCACTTGATTTAAATAGGTCTTCAAAAGATGCTTTTTCATATTCTAATACATCTAGGCCTGCACCTAAGAGCTTTCCAGTTTTTAGTCCATCAACTAAGTCCTCTGTGATTATACATTTTCCTCTAGCTGTATTTAAAATCCAGATTGGGTGATGAAATTTTGATATAAACTCCGCGTTAATCATACCGGTAGTCTCTTCGGTTTGCGGCACATGTAGACTTAAGATTTCTGTTTTTTGCTGCAATTCCATAATCCCTACTTGTCGTGCATTGTCATCTTCTACACCACCTTTTATATCATAGCAAAGCACTTCTACGTCAAAACCTTTTAACTTTTTGGCAAAAGCTTTTCCCATGTTTCCATACCCAATAATACCAACTGTCTTACCATCTAGTTCCAAGCCTCTATTTCCTTCTCTGTCCCAAATACCGCTGCGAACTTCTTTATCAGCTTTATTTAAGTTATTAAAAAGGGATAACAACATGCCAAGTGCATGTTCTCCAACGGCATTCCTGTTGCCTTCTGGAGCCGCTGCTAGGAATATTCCTTGTTGCTTAGCAAAGTTTGTGTCTATGTTTTCAAGGCCAGCCCCTAGTCTTCCTATGAATTTTAGCTTGGTCGCTTTTTCTAAAAATGCTGCATCTAATGAAAATCTGCTTCTAATAATGAGTCCGTCATAGTTATGAATACTCTTTTCAATTTCACTTTTGGTAGCAGTATATTCTTTATGGTTTTCAAAACCTAAGGCACTAAATTGTTCTATAATTAATGGATGATTCACATCTACGTGTAGTACTTTCATGGGTAAAGGATTCTTAAATTTTAGGATAGTTAGTTTGAGTCATTTCATGTGCTACAGTTCCAGTATGCGCTGTGCTTATTTTTTCAAATAACAGTACATGTACCTCTTCATCGTTTTTAGTCATTGGGCAATGTTCTACTCCCTTTGGAACAACAATTATTTCTCCAGTATGAACTGTTTCTGTTCTATCTCTGAACTTCATATATAAGGTGCCTTTAACTACTTGGAAAAGCTCATCTTCTTTTTCGTGACTGTGCCATACAAATTCACCTTGCAGTTTTGCAAGTAGTACTTGCATGTCGTCTACAATAGCAATTTGATGTGGATGCCATTGTTGCTTAAAGGATGCATGTTTTTCTTTAAGGTTAATGCTCTTCATAGCCTTTAGTTTTATATTTCTATTCCTCTTAAGGAATATATAGAATGTTGAATATACTTGTGTCTTTACTGAATTATTTTAAATCCCTAAAACAACTTTAGCAATCATAAAGTAGATTAGGATTCCGAAAATATCATTGCTTGTGGTAATAAATGGACCCGTTGCAATAGCAGGATCTATACCTCTTTTATGTAAAAATAAAGGAGTAAAAGTACCTATGAAGCCAGCAACAACGATAACCGCTATAAGTGAAAGGGATATGGCAAGTGCAGTAAGAAAATCACCTTTCCAAACCCATGTAAATAACAAAAGTAACATAGCAAGTATAACTCCGTTTAGAAGTGCTAAGAGCATTTCTTTTATAAGTCGGCTTCCTATACTCCCTTTTATATCGTCATTTGCAAGTCCTTGCACTATAATAGCACTAGATTGTACACCAACGTTACCCGCCATCGCTGCAATTAAAGGTGTAAAAAGGAATAGTATCGTATACTGACGAAACATTTCCTCAAAGCCTCCCATAATTACC
>CALHVP010000065.1 GCA_938038975.1 uncultured Maribacter sp.
TTTTTACTGTTCTCACAATACACTGGAATTTCATTATTTGAATCTATTTTCTACAATAACTATTTGTTTATAAGACTTGGAGATGTCTTATTGGTTTTTGCATTATTTATGATATTTAGGAAGTTTCTTACCAACAAAACTATTTTAAGATTAGGGCAAAGTACGCTATCTATTTACATTATACATTTTATACTACTTTATGGAAGTTTTACGGGGCTTGGGCTATATGGTTTTTTAAATCATTCTTTACCCCCTACTATCGTTATTCCTGGAGCCTTAGTTTTTATGATTGTCTGTTCTTACTTGGCTTTACGCTATGAGGATAATAAAATTACAATAAAGTTGAAAGTGAAAAATATTCTTAAAATCGTTATGGTTAAAATAGAATATGTTTTATTGTTTGCCTTTAATGCTCTAAGAAGTTTATCCCTTAAGATAGCAAAACTATTTGGACTGATTAAAAATTGAATCCCTACTTTTTTGTTCTCCTTTCTTTCGCCTAAATTGTAAAAAAAAACAATTCATGAGCGATAAAAATTACGCCCCTATTCAAGTAGACTTAGAAAAAGATAAAAAATATGCTTGGTGTACATGCAGTCATAGTAGCAATCAGCCTTTTTGCGATGGTTCTCACAGAGCGCACAATGCAACACCTTCATTAGGGTTTAGTGTAGAAGAAGATAAACAAGCGTATTTATGTACTTGCAAAAAGACAAACAACCCTCCTTATTGCGACGGTAGTCATAAGAATTAGACTTTAGACTTTAGACTTTAGACTTTAGACCAAAATAGCTTTTTGAAGTAAATTCCAATACTTACAGTAACAAAAAAGCAGCCCTTACAGGCTGCTTTTTTATACACTTAATTTATTCTATTAAATATGCAATGCACGATCTCCAGTAGCTGCTAATGCTGCTTCCTTCACTGCTTCTGCATATGTTGGATGTGCATGACTCATACGAGCAATATCCTCAGCAGATGCACGGAATTCCATTGCCGTAACAGCTTCAGTGATTAAATCTGCGCATCTAGCGCCAATCATATGTACACCTAAAACTTCATCGGTAGTTTTATCTGCCAATATTTTAACGAAGCCATCTATATCTGTGCTTGCTCTAGCACGACCTAGTGCTCGCATTGGAAACTGTCCCACTTTGTATGCAACACCTGCTTCTTTTAATTCTTCTTCCGTTTTACCTACAGCAGCAACCTCGGGCCAAGTATATACGACACCTGGAATAAGATTATAATCAATATGTGGTTTTTGTCCTGCCAATTGCTCAGCAACTAAAGTTCCCTCTTCTTCTGCCTTGTGAGCTAACATTGCTCCCTTAACAACATCACCTATTGCGTATATATTATCAACATTGGTTTTCAAATGTCCGTCAACAGCTACTCTTCCACGCTCATCCAATTTCACACCAGCCGCCTCAAGGTTCAATCCTTTCGTAAATGGACTTCTTCCAACAGCAACTAAGCAGTAATCACCTTCAAAAACAACTTCATTACCCTTTTTATCATCAGCCTTAACAGTAATTGTATTTCCTTTACGTTCTACAGATTTTACTTTATGAGAAAGTGCAAATTTGACTTTTTGCTTTTTTAATACTTTCATCAACTCTTTGGAAAGCGATGCATCCATGCCTGCTACGATGCGGTCCATATACTCTACCACAGTAACTTCTGCTCCTAATCTTTTATATACCTGTCCAAGTTCTAGGCCAATAACACCGCCACCAATAACAATCATGTGTTTTGGAATCTCCTTAAGCTTCAAGGCCTCTGTAGAGGTTATGATTCTATCTTTATCTACCGTTATAAATGGTAGTGAAGAAGGCTTAGAACCCGTAGCTATGATAATATTCTTAGCTTCAATAGTATCTGCACTACCATCTTCTTTTGTTATATTAACATGTGTGGCATCTTTAAAACTACCTACACCTTGTAGCACTTCTATTTTATTTTTATCCATCAAGAACTCAATACCTTTGGTAGTCTGGTCTACTACGGCCTGCTTTCTACCAATCATTTTCTCTAGGTTAATTTTAATTTCCCCAGGAATTTCAATACCGTGTTCCTCAAAATGTTTTACTGCATCTTCATAATGATGCGAAGAATCTAATAAAGCTTTAGAAGGAATACAACCAACATTTAAACAAGTACCACCCAAAGTAGGGTATTTTTCGATTATTACTGTCTTCATTCCCAACTGAGCACAACGGATTGCGGCTACATATCCTCCAGGTCCCGAGCCTATAATGGCTACATCATATTGATTCATAAATTCTTATTTTCTAATTACTACAAAATTAATACTATTTTCTGTTTTTAAAGCGGGATTACAGTAGAATGCTTAACCTCTTTTATGGTAAAGCTACTTTGTGTACTTCCAATATGGTTTATGGCTGTTAGCTTAGAAACCATAAAATTTCGATAATCATCTATATCCCGTACATGTATTTTTAAAAGATAGTCATAATCTCCACTTAAATGATGGCACTCTACAACTTCCTGTAGTTTTAGTACGTCTTGTTCAAACTGTTTAATATTATCCCTAGTATGTTGAACCAATTTTATATGACAAAAAACAGTGAAATTTTTATTTACCTGTGACTTGTTTACTAAAGCTACGTAGCTTTTTATGGTATCTGATTTTTCCAAGCGCTTTATTCGTTCGTAAACCGCTGTAGTAGAAAGACCAAGTATATGTGCATATTCCTTTGTTGTCTTTTTGCAGTCCAACTGCAATAAACCTAAAAGAGTAAGGTCAGTTTTATCAAGTTTCATTTAGAATCATTTTCCGATTAATTTACAAAACGGTTGTCCTTATAGATATATTTTCCTTTATATTAAAAAATATAGTTTTATAATCTATATAAAATTATTCCTATTGACAATTAATCTATTAAAACATAAATTTACGTATAAAATTTACAATTTAGGCTCCTCAAGGTATTTGTAAAAAAACTAAAATTTAGAGACAAGCCCAATCATCTTTTAATCTCGATTATCGAGTAAAATATACTATTATGAGTCAAAAAGCAGCTAACGATTTACAGGATTTACAACATTTTGGTGAATATGGCGGTGTAAACCCATCTATTTCAGATTCCTCTACCTATACATTTATATCAGCAAAAACAATGTTTGATACATTTGAAGGAAATACGGAAGGTTGTTATCTATATAGTAGGCATTCAACTCCTTCTAACCTCTATTTAGGCGAAGCTTTAGCAGCACTTGAGGGAACTGAAAGTGCAAATGTAACAGCTAGTGGAATGGGTGCTATTACTGCCGTTATTCTTCAATTATGCGATGCTGGAGACCATATAGTTACTAGTAGAACTATTTATGGAGGTACTTATGCTTTTATGAAGAACTTCCTTAAAAAGTTTAACATAGAAACTTCATTTGTGGATATAACAGATATGAATGCTGTTAAAAAGGCAATACAACCAAATACTAAAATGGTGTATTGTGAAAGTGTTAGTAACCCTTTATTAGAAGTTGCAGATATCGCCGCTTTATCTAAGATTTCCATCGCTAATGAAATCCCATTAGTGGTAGACAATACATTTTCTCCCTTATCTATACGTCCGGCTGCACTTGGTGCAGATGTAGTCATACATAGTTTAACAAAATTCATAAACGGAACCAGCGATTGTGTTGCAGGTGTCGTGTGTGGCACAACAGAATTTTGTCTTGGACTAAAAGATGTGAATAACGGAGCAGGGATGCTTTTAGGTAGTACTTTAGATAGTTTACGTGGAGCGTCGATCTTAAAAAACATGCGTACACTACATATTAGAATCAAAAAACATAGTGAAAACGCACTCTATTTAGCAGAAAAATTTGAAGCTGACGGATTACGCGTTGTATACCCAGGACTCCCTTCGCACCTAGGCCATCTAAAAATGATGGATCAAATGCATCCACAATATGGATTTGGTGGTCTTATGACCTTAGATGTAGGTTCTTTAGAGAATGCAAATGCTGTTATGGAACTAATGCAAGAAAAAAAACTAGGTTATCTAGCAGTTAGCCTAGGCTTTTACAAAACGCTTTTTAGCGCTCCTGGAAGTTCTACTTCTTCAGAAATTCCAGAAGACGAGCAAAAAGAAATGGGTCTTGGAGACGGTTTAATTCGTTTTTCAATTGGATTAGATGATGATATTCAAAGAACCTACGAACTAATGAAACAATGTATGTTGCAACTAAACATTCTAGAAAACAAGTCAAAGGTTAATAAATAAGCATGCCTATTTGGTTTGCACATCCGTAGCATAAGTTGTAATATTACAGGATAACCAAACCAACATTTTATGGCCAAGCAAAACCCAAATAAACATAGGCAGAACGAGAATATTGTAGAAAACCGTGAGCTAAGTATTTGGGAGGCACTTATACCTGTTTTTGCTCTTGTTGGTATGTTAGCATACAATGTGTATGTATTTGGAGATGATGCATTGAGCGGTTCTAATCAGTTTGTTCTGCTTTTAGGAGGTGCTGTGGCAGCTATTGTTGGGTTTTTAAATAAGGTTTCTTATAAGACTATGTTGGCAGAAGTTGCAGAAAACGTAAAATCTACAACAGGTGCTTTACTTATACTTTTAATGGTAGGTGCTTTGGCAGGTACATGGCTCATTAGCGGAATTATTCCTGCTATGATTTATTATGGACTTCAAATTTTAAATCCTACTATTTTTCTAGCTGCATGCGTTATCATTTGTGCCATTATTTCTATTGCAACAGGAAGTAGTTGGACTACAGCTGCTACCGTTGGTATTGCTTTAATTGGTATTGGCGATGCATTAGGAATTTCATTAGGAATGACTGCTGGAGCGGTCTTATCAGGAGCTTATTTTGGTGATAAATTATCTCCCTTAAGTGACACAACTAACCTTGCACCAGCCATGGCTGGAGGTGAGCTTTTTAGTCATATCAAATACATGACGATTACAACTGTTCCTACTATAATTGTAACCCTCGTAGTGTTTATAATAATAGGCCTGAATTTAGAAACTTCTGGAACTGCGGATATTGATGGAATTCTTAGCTCTATCGAAGCTACCTTTACTATTAACGGATGGTTGTTCTTAGTTCCTTTAATTGTTATTTTCTTAATAGTCAAGAAAACACCTCCTTTAGCAGCCCTTCTTATTGGCACATTATTAGGTGGACTTTTTGCTTTACTATTCCAACCAGAAATTGTTGCTGGCATTACTAATGCAGAAGCATTAACCTTTGAATCTGGCTATAAAGGAATACTAAAAGCAATCACGGTAAAGACGGAAATTCCAACCGACAATGAAGCATTAAGCGATTTATTTGCAGCCAAAGGTATGGCGGGTATGCTTGGTACTATCTGGCTTATTGTTTGTGCCATGGTATTTGGTGGAATAATGGATGGTATTGGTGCCCTAGCTAGAATTAGTGCCGCATTACTAAGTATGGCGAAAACTACATTTGGACTTTTTTCAAGTACAGTAGCCAGTTGTTTGGCATTAAACGTTACCGCTTCAGATCAATACTTAGCGATTGTAGTTCCAGGTAAGATGTTCGCTAAAGCGTATGAAGATCGAGGTCTTGCACCTGAAAACCTTAGCCGTACGTTAGAAGATTCTGGAACAGTTACATCTGTATTAGTTCCTTGGAATACCTGTGGCGCGTATCATAGCGGTGTTCTTGGTGTTAGCGTAGCAGATTATTTTGTCTATGCTATTTTCAATTGGTTAAGCCCGATTATGACATTGATTTTTGCTGCGTTGGGAATTAAGATAAAACAATTAGCAAAGAAAGTAACAAACACTGATAATCCGTCAGAATAGTAAGGTTTGTTCTATTGAATCCTTTAAAGTAGATAAAATCTGTATTCCATCAAAAAACAAAGGAATTTCGTTTAAAGTAATTCTTTAGTTATTTACTTCCCAAAACACTTCCATTTCCTGTTACTATTTTTTAATTTCACACTGTAATTAAAAATAGAATAAAATGGCTACTGTTACATTAAAAGGAAATAACATACATACATTGGGATCACTACCTAAAAAAGGAAGTAAAGCTCCTGAATTTAACTTAACTAAAAACGATCTATCTGGTGTCACCCTATCAGATTATGCAGGATCTAGAGTTGTCTTAAATATCTTCCCAAGTGTTGACACTGGAACTTGTGCGCAATCTGTTAGACAGTTTAACACTGAAGCTGCTGAACTTGAAAACACAATAGTTCTTTGCGTTTCTAAGGATTTACCATTTGCTCAAGCCCGTTTTTGTGGTGCAGAAGGTATAGAAAATGTAGAAATGCTTTCAGATTTTAAAGATGGTAATTTTGGAAAATCATATAACTTAGAATTTACCGATGGGCCTTTGGCCCCATTACATTCTAGAGCTGTTGTAGTTGTAGACCAAGAAGGAACAGTTTTGTATTCAGAACAAGTACCTGAAATAGTTGACGAACCAAATTATAAAGCCGCTTTAGAGTCTTTAATGGCTTAAACAGTACAACTACGTTATGCCTAAAGAGTCTTTTCTGGTTAATAGAATAAAAAGTGTTGGCTTCGCAATTCGCGGGGCCATACTTTTGATACGCACAGAAGCAAGCATTAAAATTCAAGTTTTCATTGGAATCCTTATGTGTGCTGCAGGATTTTATTTTGATATTAATTCAACAGAATGGATCATGCAGTTATTTGCTATCGCAATGGTATTAGGAATTGAAGGAATGAATACTGCTGTAGAAAAACTATCGGACTTTGTACAGCCAGAATTTGACAAAAAGATTGGCCTAATCAAAGATATTTCAGCTGGGGCAGTCATGTTAGTTTCTATAATTGCAAGCGTCATTGGTTGCATCATTTATTTACCAAAGATTTTTTAAACATACAATTCAGACTGCTTAGGTCGTAAATTTGTAATTTAGCCCTCAGAATAGATTATTTCATGGCAAAAAAGGCAACTAAAACAAAGCCAAAATCCGTTAAAAAAAAATCTCCTTTTATCCTGTCCAAACAGAACAAGATAATCTTGGGAAGTTTATTGGTGCTCTTTAGTATTGCCCTATTCTTTTCTTTTGTTTCTTTTTATTTCACCTGGCAAGAAGACCAAAGCTTACTTTCTGAATTTAAGAATCGGAATGAGGAAGCTAAGAATCTACTAAACAAGTTTGGCGCGAGTATTAGTCATCTTGTAGTGTATAAAGGCTTTGGAATTGCTTCATTGCTATTTCCATTTTTGATTTTCGTTAGTGGAATTTATATGTTTTTAAATCTGGACAAAACTGCGCTGTTAAAAAAATGGATTTGGGGACTTATTTTCCTAGTTTGGATTTCAATTGGTCTTGGATTTTTCGCAACTGAAAGCCCGCTTTTAGGTGGCCTAGTAGGCTATGAAATGAATGATTTTCTTCAAGATTATACCGGTAAAATTGGGGTGATACTTTTATTAGTATTTGGATTGGTTTTTATTCTTGTACGATTGTTCAAACTAACTCCAGAAGGAATAGCTGAATTTTTTCGTTCAAAAAAAGAAGCTTTGGCGACCGAATTTAAAAACGAAACAAAACAAACGACCAAAACGAATTCAGCAACGTCCGTATTGGATGATGAGCCCATTATACTAAATACCTATACACACAAAAAGGAAATACCTCATTTAGAGAAAGAACCTGTGAAAAAGGAGCTTGAAGTTACGATTCCAACGGAACAGGAAGAAGAACCAGCCCTGAGCATGGAAGTTGAAAAAATTGTAGAAGAGCAGGAAGAAACAGATATACTCGCTAATAAACTAGTTGATGATTTTGGTGAATTTGATCCTACACTGGAACTGGGTAACTATAAATTTCCTACCATAGAGTTGCTTGATCAACATGGGGTAACGGGAAGTATCACCATTAACCAAGAAGAACTAGAGGAAAACAAAGATCGTATAGTTGACACCCTTAAAAACTATAAAATTGGTATTGCTCAAATAAAAGCCACAATTGGCCCTACAGTAACGTTATATGAAATTGTACCAGATGCGGGTGTTCGTATATCAAAGATTAAAAATTTAGAAGACGATATTGCGCTTTCCTTAGCGGCATTAGGAATTAGAATTATTGCTCCCATTCCTGGAAAAGGAACCATAGGTATAGAAGTTCCAAACAAAAACCCTTCCATCGTATCTATGCGTTCTGTTATTGCATCTAGTAAATTTCAAAAAGCAGAAATGGAGCTACCTATTGCTTTTGGAAAAACTATAAGCAATGAGACTTTTGTTGTTGATTTAGCAAAAATGCCACACTTACTTATGGCAGGTGCTACCGGCCAAGGTAAATCTGTAGGTCTAAATGCTGTTTTAACATCCCTTCTCTACAAAAAACATCCCGCAGAGGTTAAGTTTATTCTGGTTGATCCAAAAAAGGTAGAACTTACACTCTACAACAAAATAGAACGTCACTTCCTAGCAGCACTGCCAGACTCCGCAGAGGCAATAATTACAGATAACACCAAGGTTATACATACACTTAATTCGCTTTGTATAGAAATGGATAATCGCTATGAGCTATTGAAATTAGCTATGGTAAGAAATCTAAAAGAATACAATACAAAATTTAAAGCTAGAAAGTTAAACCCTAATGACGGGCATAAGTTCTTACCATACATAGTATTAGTCATTGATGAATTTGCAGATTTAATCATGACAGCAGGGAAAGAAGTAGAAACTCCGGTGGCAAGGCTAGCACAACTAGCAAGGGCAATTGGAATCCATTTAATAATTGCTACACAAAGACCATCTGTAAATGTAATTACAGGTATCATAAAAGCTAATTTCCCTGCACGTTTAGCATTTAGGGTAACATCGAAGATAGATTCTAGAACAATATTAGATGCACAGGGAGCTGATCAGCTTATAGGTCGCGGAGATATGTTATTTACCCAAGGAAATGATGTAACCCGCATCCAATGTGCCTTTGTTGATACTCCAGAAGTAGCTAAAATTACGGAGTATATAGGTAGTCAGCGTGCATATCCTGAAGCATATGAATTACCAGAGTATGTAGGTGAAGATTCTGGCACGAGTGTTGATTATAACATATCAGATAGGGATGCTAAATTTCGTGAAGCCGCAGAAGTAATTGTTATTGCACAACAAGGTTCAGCATCTTTAATTCAAAGAAAATTGAAATTAGGCTACAATAGAGCCGGAAGAATTATTGACCAGTTGGAAGCAGCAGGTATAGTTGGTTCATTCGAAGGCAGTAAAGCGAGACAAGTACTCGTAGCAGATTTGGTAGCGCTTCAATTTTTACTTGACAATGAAGGAAAATAAAAAAATTAAATAATTAAAATCAACCCGCAAGATAGTTCAATACTAATACGGATTGATTAAAAGTAATAGTTCGAGATTAAATAAATTACAACAGATGAAAAAATTAATGTTATTATTCGCTTTTTTAGTTGTGGCAACCGTTGCTAATGCACAAAGCTCTTCAAAAGCTAAGGCTTTGTTAGATGATGTGTACGCGAAAGTTAAAAGTTATGATAATATTTTTGTAGACTTTAAATTTAATTTAAAGAACGATGAAGCGGGTATTAATCAAGAAACTCGGGGAGATGTTACCTTGGCTAACGAAAAATATATTTTTAACTATTTAGGATCACAGCAATTATATGACGGTAAAAAAGTCTATACCATTGTACCTGAAAATGAAGAGGTAACTATTGAAGATCAGTCAGAAGATGAAGATGCGATGACGCCATCTAAAATGCTAACCTTTTATAAAGAGGGTCACAACTATGCTTGGGATATCTTACAAAACGTTCAAGGTAGAAAAATACAGTACGTAAAACTTACGCCCATAGATTCAAATACAGAAATCAAATCTAGACTTTTAGGTATAGACATAGAAACAAAACACATCTACAATCTCATAGAAACTGGCAAAAACGGTACTAAAACTACAATTATTGTTAATTCTTTTAAAACGAATCAACCTTTGTCCCCAACCTTATTTACTTTTGATGAGGCCAAATTTGAAGATAAAGGCTACTACATTATCAGAAATTAGAAAATTTGAGAATACTAGACCGGTATATATTAACAAGGTTCGTTTTTAATTTTTTCAGCTCGTTTGTAATATTGATGTTTATCTTCATATTTCAAACGATTTGGCTTTTTATTGATGATTTGGCTGGAAAAGGTCTAGACATTATTATTATAGGTAAATTTCTATTTTACCTAATGCCAGATCTTACTGAAAAAGTACTCCCTTTAACTGTTTTACTATCTTCAATATTAACCTTTGGGTCTTTTGCAGAAAACTATGAATTTGCTGC
>CALHVP010000066.1 GCA_938038975.1 uncultured Maribacter sp.
ATGCCAGCTTGTTCTGCAGATGTTTGTGCATGATTTGTTACCATAGTAAGTAACATTATAAACGATAGTAAAAGTAATTTTGAATTCATAGTTGGTGGTTTTAAGTATAATCTTAAAGTTGCGCTTTTTTGAGCCTTAATATTTATTTTAATTCTTTAGGGCAGTGAATGTACCCTTGATTAGAATATTAGTTCGCTTGTATGATGTCTAGCTCTATTAAGTTGTGGTAAGCTTATACTTTTTATTTCAGGTTTTATTGAAATTAAAATACTGACATCTAGTTAGTTGCGCTAAATTTTGTAAGGATTAAGATATAATTTGGAATGTTGTAACTAATATTAAATAAAGCTGAAAAAAGTGTTTAAATTAAAAAAAGAACTAGAGATAAAAGCAAAGTGTCGCCTAAAGTAACTTACCAAAACTCTTTGTTAAAGGGGTTTTGCCATTATGGTTATATTTAAGAATAATTAAACTCAACCTGTTTTGAAAACACTTACTAAATACTGGTTTTTAGAAGGATTTAATCTTTTTAAAAAATTAGGAATGCCTACCATGATGAAAATGTGTGAGCTACTAGAAATGGTGGACATTAATAAAGGCAGTAGTATAGAAATTGGTACCCGAGATAAAAAGTGTGTGTTCTTCTTAAAAAAAGGAGCCGTCAAAATAGTAGATTCCACAAGTGACACCACCAAATATGTAGTGAAAATGGGAAATATTTTTGGTGAAATTTCTCTGTATAACAATGATGCTGCATCTAAAGAAGTAGCCATTGCTCTAGAAGATTCCATAATCTGCTATATAGAAGCTGATAGGATGGAAGGGCTTATGGAAAAACACAAATCTTTAAAAAACGGGGTACTTAAAGTGTATGGATTACGAATACGGAAATTAGAAAGTAGATTGCAAGACCTCTTGTATAAGGATAGTAAAACAAGAATAGAAGAATTTGTCAAATCTTATATTCAAGAATTTGGCATACATAATTTGGATAGGATAGAGGCTAAAAACTTATTGTCTCATAAGGATATTGCGAACCTAACAAATACGTCTCGCCAAACAGTAAATAATGTGCTCAGTAGGTTAAGGAAAGCTAAAAAAATCGACTATGACACAAAACATATATCTATGATACAATAATCGATTTTAAAAACAAAATAGTGATGGCAGCTCTAAAGCGCTTTTTTAATAAACGACCAGATGAATTTGATGTAGTTCCTAAAGGGGTATGCCCTAATTGTTGGGGAGATCAGGAATATGGTACTATTATTCGTGAAAAGTACAAGGATTTACAAATTGAAGTAAATAACCGTAGCAGTAAACATGCGTTTATTCAAGATTTTGTGGTTACTCATTTAAAGGGGATACAATTAAAAAGTAAAATAGACGGGCAAGAGTGCTCAACTTGCCACGTACGCTATAAGGATAGAGATATGTAAGAATACAGCTTAAGCATGCATACTACTATTTTTCATTACTCATTTTTACGATTCTAATCATTTACAAGTAATTACAACTGACTTATGTTAAGAAGAAATATCCATACCAAAAAAACTACCACACTTTATAATTCCATTTTTATTATTTGGGCGTTCACTTTTTGTCTAACAGGAGTTGCTCAAGAAATAGAAAAGTCAATTTTTATTACGGCAAACACCGCAGAAACAGAAAAAACTGGTGTACTATCGCAAATGGTTAAGGATGCTGCTGATACGCCAAACTCCATGCTTTTGGTGCTGGGGAATGCGGCATCAAAAGAAGGCTTTAAAACCACGGTAGACCAGCAACTTCAAATACTAAAAAAACTAAAAAAAGAGGTGGTATTCATCCCAGGTACTAATGAATGGAATCATGGTGGTTTCGAGGGTGTTCAGCATATAGAGAAATATATTCAAAAGAACAGCAAGGCTAAGTTTTATCCAGATGACGGGGAACCGATTAAGAAACATAATCTTTCGGATAATGTAGTTTTGATTACCATAGATTCTCAATGGTACCTAGAAGATTGGAATAAACATACTTACATTAACGAAGCATCTGACATTCAAAACAGAACTTTGTTCTTTTTAGAATTTGAAAATCAAATCAAAAAAGCGCAGGGTAAAATAAAAATTATAGCCATCCATCATCCTATTGAGACCTTAACGAAACAAGGCTTAGTAAGAAATACAGCTGCACCATCTGTACAGCATTATCAAAACGCCCAGTATAAGATTTTAAGGCGCCGGTTAAAGACTATTGCTAGATTAAATGAAGATATCATTTTTGTATCTGGTAGTGACAAGAACTTGCAATACATCAATAAAGGAGTACCGCAGATAATAAGTGGTGCCGCTGGAACTACTAAAACCGTTAAGAATTCTAAAGATGGTAGTTTTGCTACTGCCGAAAATGGGTATTCTAGACTAGATATTAATGCTGACGGAAAAGTTAGTGTACACTTTTTCACAGTAGATAATGGGGCTTCAAAATCAGTTTTTGAAACGATCATTTTTAAAGGCGACACAAATAAAACGGAAACATATAAGTCATTTGTAACTGACTTTTCTAATACTCAAAAAGCAGCTATATACACTAAAGAGGCAACAGATAAGAGCGGTTTTTATAAATCCTTATGGGGAGACCACTATCGTGAATATTATAGCAAATTGGTAGATGCCCCCGTAGTTCTATTAGATACGCTAATGGGTGGTTTAAAACCGCTAAAACGTGGTGGTGGTCAACAATCAAAATCACTACGTTTAGAAGATAGTTCTGGTAAACAGTTTGTTATGCGTGCCCTTAAAAAAAGCACTATAAAGTTTTTACAGGCCAATGCCTTCCAAGATGTGTATATAGGTGATGCCTTAGATGGAACGGTAGTAGATAAGTTTTTGGCAGATTTTTACACCACTTCGCATCCATACACTCCTTTTGCAATTGGTGGTCTGGCGGATGCTATTGATGTTTCACATACAAACCCAACGCTTTACTACATTCCAAAGCAAAATACATTAGGAGTATTTAATGATGAGTTTGGAGACGAATTGTACATGATAGAAGAGCATGTAGGTGAAACTCAAATTGGATTACCAAGTTTTGGAAAACCGAAAAAAATAATGAGTACCGCAGATGTATTGCAAGAAATTAACAAGTCTGGCAAATCTGTTGTTGATGAAGCTTCCTATATACGAGCACGTTTGTTTGATATGTTGCTTGGAGATTGGGATAGACATGAAGATCAATGGCGATGGGCTTTATTTACAAACGAAGATGGGACTGAATACTGTAAGCCTATTCCACGAGATCGCGATCAAGCATTTTCAAAGTATGATGGTGGTTTAATATCTATACTTACTAGAGTTGTTCCAGGACTAAGAAAAATGCAGACCTACGATGAAGACCTTAGAAGTGCAAAATGGTTTGCCACGTCTCCTTATCATTTAGATTTGACTTTGATTAATAGTTCTGATTGGAGTGAATGGGAAAAACAAACCAACTACATTCAAACTAATATTTCAGACAGTGTTATAGAACAAGCATTTGAATCTATACCTGAAGAAATAAAAGGAGAGACGATTGAAGACATTAAATTAAAGCTACAAGGAAGGCGCGGAAATTTAATGAAAATTGCTAGGGAGTATTATGACTACTTAAATAAATTTGAAGTAATTACAGGAACACAGAAGGCCGACGATTTTGTGATAACCAGACTTCCTGATGGTAAAACTACCATTGATATTCATAGAAAAGATATCGGTATACTAAACCGAACTTTCTCTAAAGACATCACCAAAGAAATATGGATTTATGGTCTTGACGGAAAAGATAATTTTTTGGTCAAAGGAGAAGGGGATAACCTTATTCCGATAAAAATAGTTGGGGGTAAGAAAAATGACACTTACGATTTTCAAAACACCAGGAGAGTGAAGTTGTATGATTACGAAAGTAAAAAAAATACTATTGTTAATAAAGGTTCTAAAAATTGGCTAGTTGATGATTATGACATAAATAATTACGATCATAGGAAAGTTAAATATAGCGTTAATCAGCTGCTGCCTATTATTGCTTTTAATCCTGATGATGGCTTAAAATTAGGTCTTCATCATACCAATACGTTTTATGGAATACAGCGTAATCCTTTTACACAAAGACATTCAACTAGTGTTGCATACTATACAGGGACTTCTGGATTTGACATGACGTACAAAGGAGAATTTTCTAATATTTTTCACGGTTGGAATTTTGCCATAGAGGGACTTTACACCAGTCCTAATTTTGCAGAAAATTTCTTTGGCTTTGGTAATGAAAGCTCATATGATAAAGATCAGGTAGACCTTGACTTTAATAGAGTTAGGGTTAGAAAATGGAATGCCGCTATCTCACTTATTTATAGAGGTGAAAGCGGTGGTGCATTTCATATAAAACCACTATTAGAATCTTTTGAAGTAGAGAATACCGCTGATAGATTTATCAATGACCCTTTACGTATAAATCCAAACAGTACGCTTTTTGAAAAACAAACCTATGCGGGTGCAGAGGTGGCTTATGAATTTCAAAATAAAGACAATGTAGCGTTTCCTACCATTGGTATGGGGGTAAACATTACAGGAGGGTATAAAAAGAATATTGGCAATACCACTGCAGAAAACCACTTTAGTTACCTTAAGCCAGAACTTATATTAAATCATAAAATAGATAGCAAAGGATTTTTAGTGCTAGCAACTAAAGTGGCAGGAGAAGTTGTAATAGGTGATAATTTTGAATTTTATCATGGCGCCGAATTAGGCGGCGATAATGGACTTAGAGGGTTTAGAAATGAACGTTTTGTTGGTAAAAGGTCCTACTATCAAAATACAGATTTAAGACTATCTTTAGGAGGCTTGAGGACTAGCGTAATCCCTCTACGTTTCGGAGTTTCAGGAAGTTTTGATTACGGTCGTGTTTGGCTAGATAATGACGATTCTAATATTTGGCATTCTAGTTATGGTGGCTCTTTGTGGTTTAGCGGAGTAGAAGCCATTACTACGAACATAGGATATTTTAATAGTACAGATGGAGGAAGAATTGTTTTCTCGCTCGGCTTTACCTTTTAACTTTTGAAACGTGCCTGTATAATTCTTAGAATCAATTGAAGCTCTTAAATAGCTAATTAAATTAGACCAAAAAAACAAATTAACCATTATGAAAAAACAGATAGAAATTGCAAAAGTTAGTTCGTTAGAAAACAAGAAACCTAGCCATGCACTAGTAAATGGTTTAGACTTAGTAATTGTAAAATTTGATGAAGAATACTCTGTGCTTTATGGTAGGTGTTTGCATCGTGGAGCGTTAATGTCCGATGGTCATATAGATGGTCATAATCTTATTTGCGGGGTTCATGGATGGGATTACCGGTATGATACCGGAGTATCTGAATACAACAATAATGAAGTGCTTCATAAATTCACA
>CALHVP010000067.1 GCA_938038975.1 uncultured Maribacter sp.
TCGGTTTGTTCTATTTGTAATTCTGGATAAAAGCGTTTGGCTCCATTTGCTATTGCAAGTACACGTTCTTTTCTTACAACATCGTTTATCCCTGTAAACTCCATAGTACCAGCAAAGCGCGTAAACCCTTCCATTGGCGTAACTGCCATTTTAGATTCCATTAGTATAGCAGGCATACCGATCCCAGTATGTCGGTCTACGTTAATTCTATAGCCCTTACCAGCTTGTAATGATAATTTAATATTCAATTTTTTAGATAATTCACCAGACCAAGATCCAGCTGCAATTACAACCTCATCTGCTTTATAGGAAGCCTTATCAGTAATTACCTGGGTAACGTTTCCATTTACAACCTCCATATCCAAAACCGTTTCTTTTGTCTTAATGACAACGCCTACACTTTTAAGATAATGTAACATTTTAGGCATAAACTCAGTTGGTGTAGTGTGACCATCGCACTCGTAATGAATCGCACCTTTTGCATCTATCTGAATATTTGGCTCTATTTTATCTAATTCATTTTTGTTTAACTCACTTACTTCTAAACCTAGGAAGCTAGCCTTTTTTGCTACCTCCATCTCATGTTCGTAGGAAGCGTCAGTTTTGTAAATCATGAGTAGGCCCTTTCGTTCCAATTGAAATTCACCAAGATCACCTGATGCTTTTATATCCGCAAAAAGCTCTCTACTTATAATGTTGACGTCTTTAATTACTGGTATTGCCTTTTCTACCTTTTCTTTTGTTGAAGACTTATGAAAGTACCATGACCATTTCATAAAATCCCAATCTAATCTAGGTTTCATGTAAAAAGGGCTAGCAGAATTGAACATCATTTTAATTCCTTCAGCTATCATTCCTGGCGATGCTAAGGGAATTACGTGACTAGGGGTAAGATATCCTGCATTCACAAAGGAAGCTCCAGATGTAATGTCTGACTTATCAATTACTGTTACTGAATGTCCTTCTTTCTGTAAATAATACGCTGAGCAAAGCCCAACGATTCCTCCGCCAATAATAGTTATACTTTTTCCCATCTTTATATCACCTGAAACCCATGTGCATATGGATCGTCATCGTCAATTGTTATTGTATTTTGTCCATATATCTTAGCCCAACCCTGAATACTAGGAATTATGGCGGGCCTCCCCATTAAATTAGTCTCCTCTTCTACCCTACCAATAAACTTAGAACCAATGTAGCTTTCATGTAAAAAAGCATCACCCTTAGCAAGTTTACCCTTAGCATGCCATTGCGCCATCCTTGCAGAAGTACCTGTACCACATGGAGAACGATCTATTGCTTTATCTCCATAAAACACAGCGTTTCTAGCGGTAGCATCTGGAGAAATAGTAGTACCTGTCCAAAGCATATGACTAACATCTTTAATAGTCTCATCCTCTGGATGTATAAATTTACCAGGGTATTTTTGATTTATTTTAGAGCGCAATTCTTGACTAAACTGTATCAACTGACTAGCAGAGAAATCCTGAATTCCTGTAAAATTCTTTTGAGGGTCAACAATGGCATAAAAATTACCTCCATAGGAGACATCAAACACCAACTCCCCTAAACTGGAGGATTCTATAGTTAAATCAGTCGCAGCTAAATACGATTTTACATTCGTAAGCCGAACCCAATCTACCTTTTCACCGGTTTGCTGATATGCTATTTTTACCAATCCGGCAGGTGTTTCCATACGAACCTCCCCGGGAACCTTTGGAACAATCAAACCTTCTTCTATCCCAATCGTAATAGCTCCAATGGTTCCGTGGCCGCACATAGGCAGGCAACCACTAGTTTCTATAAAAAGAATTCCAAAATCGTTATCTGGATTGGCAGGTGGATAAAAAATACTACCGCTCATCATATCATGACCTCTAGGTTCGAACATTAATCCTTTACGAATCCAATCGTATTCCTTTAAAAAATGCTGGCGCTTTTCACTCATATTAGCACCATTTAGGTTTGGACCTCCTTGTTTTATGACTCGTACTGGATTACCACAAGTATGGGCATCAATGCAAACAAAAGTATTCTTAGGCATGTACTTATTTGGTTTTTTGAATGTAGGCATTTACACGTTTTTCCAAAATTGGCAAGGTTACCGTTCCTTGTTCTAGTATAATCTCATGAAAGTCCCGAATATCAAACTTAGACCCTAATTGCTTTTCCGCCTTAGTACGCAGTTCTCTAATCTTAATTTCCCCCATCTTATAAGAGATAGCTTGTCCTGGCCAAGCTATGTAGCGGTCTGTTTCTGTGTTTACCTCATGTTCGGATAGTGCTGTATTCTCCAACATATACGTAACTACCTCATCTCTAGTCCATCCTTTAGCATGTATTCCCGTATCTACAACAAGGCGGCATGCACGCCACATCTCATAGGTGTATTTTCCAAACTCCTCATAAGGAGTTGTGTATATTCCTAGTTCGTTACCCAAAAACTCAGTATACAATGCCCAACCTTCACCATAAGCAGATAAGTACGTATTCTTTCTAAACTGAGGAATACTATCGCCTAACTCCATATTCAAACTACCCTGTAGGTGATGTCCAGGTACTGCTTCATGAGCTGTTAGAGATGGCAATGTGTATAAAGGTCTACTGTCTAGTTTATACGTATTTACCAAATAAAAGCCTGGTTGCGTGTCTGATGAGGGACCAGAATAACGACCACCAGTATATTTAGGAGCAATTGCATCAGGAACTTTGATAACTCCATACGGTCTTCTAGGAAGTGTATTAAAAAATTTAGGTAGTTCGGCATCGATACGCTTTGCAATATCCCTCGCATTCATTAAAAGTTCCTTTCCTGTTTTAGCATAAAACTGTTCATCTGTTCTTAAAAAGGTCAAAAAATCATCGAAACTGCCTTCAAAACCGACTTTTTGGATGATTTTTTGCATTTCAGATCTGATTCGAGCTACTTCGGCTAATCCAATATTATGAATATCGTCTGCGGAGTATTCCGTAGTAGTCGTGTAATAGTTGATTCTATTCTGATAAAATTCCCTTCCGTTTGGCGTTTCCGATACACCCAAAGCTTTTCTCGTTTTGGGGATATACTCGGTCTCAAAAAAGATTTTAATCTTTTTGAAAGACGGCACCACATTTTTTTCTATTGCGATTTGTGCAGCGGTTAAAATGGAATCCGATTGTGCCCGACTTAAACTCGATGGTAGCTTCGTAAACGGCTCATAAAAAGCGCTTTGTTCCACATCATCAACGATATGGACGTCGTAGGTAGATTCGTATCCTTTGAAAATTACCTGAGGTTGGGACATTCCTTTTTTGATACCTTCTCTTAGAAGCACTAAATTTTCATCCACAAAGGTTGGAACTGCATTCAACAGATTTAGATACCTCACCGCATCCCTTTGACTTAGTATAGGTTTTATGCAATAGTTTAGATTCAAATGAAAACCTTGATCAGCCTGAATGGGATTAAGGTACATTTCATAGGTATACTCATCTACAGTATTCTGTAACCTAAAACGTAATAACTCATAGGAAATCTGTTCCGTTTCCTTTAATGTAGAAAAATCTACTTTCCTTAATTTGACTAACTGAGTTTGAGCAAAATCAGCATGCTGCTTTTCTAAATTTGCCTGATGTCTTCCTAAAGGATACTCCGCATAGTCATAAACACGAAACTTTGAAACGGCATCTATAACATTCTCTAATTCTTGTGAACTACTGACTTGGGCAAAAACAAATGCACTCCATAATAATAAAACACTTAGAATAATCCGAGTAGAACTAGTAATATGGTTGTGCATAACTGTCTTATTTATTTCTATTTATATAGCCT
>CALHVP010000068.1 GCA_938038975.1 uncultured Maribacter sp.
CTTGATGATATAAATAATCTACGTCATTAGCTCTATTACGTTCTGGATTTGCAAAAAACACTAATACACTGTTAGGTGTCATTAACTCTCTTACCTTATCTCTTCTGTTTTTATGAAATTCAGCAGATAAATAATCTGTTGGTATATCTTGTCCTTTTATGTGAAAACTCAAAAAAGTTAAAGCCACAAGTACTGCACTTTTCTTAAACATGTCTATCAATTTAGAAATTCAAATTACCCATTTTTTATATAATTGTATCTCATATTGATAAGAAATTTATGGAAAACATAAGAACCACAAAGGGGAGAATCCCCAATAAATTGAATAAATTTGTGCTATATAAAAATATACTATGAAAAATACAGCTCTTTCTTCTACACATGAGGCCTTAGGTGCTAAAATGGTACCCTTTGCTGGTTACAATATGCCTGTTTCTTATGACGGTGTTACTGTTGAACACGAAACGGTAAGAAAGGGAGTAGGAGTTTTTGACGTATCTCATATGGGAGAATTT
Organism: uncultured Maribacter sp.; assembly: GCA_938038975.1. Taxonomy (GTDB): domain Bacteria; phylum Bacteroidota; class Bacteroidia; order Flavobacteriales; family Flavobacteriaceae; genus Maribacter. The sequence goes on from CALHVP010000068.1 coordinate 516, forward strand.
TTAATTAGCGGACCAAAAGCCTTAGAGTTAATACAAAAAGTGAGTTCCAATGACGCTTCTAAGCTTACCATAGGAAAAGCCCAATACAGTTGTCTGCCTAATGAAACAGGTGGTATAGTAGACGACCTAATTATATATAAATTAAAAGAAGAACAATATCTATTGGTAGTTAATGCTTCAAATATTGACAAAGATTGGGCACACATTTCCAATTATAATCAAAATATAGGGGCTGAAATGCGAAATATCTCTGAAGACTATTCACTATTAGCTATCCAAGGTCCTAAAGCGGTAGAAGCCATGCAGTCTATCACTTCAGTTGATCTTTCCACTATTAAATTCTATAATTTTGAAGTAGCAGATTTTGCTGGTGTAGACCATGTAATTATCTCCGCAACTGGATATACCGGTTCTGGCGGTTTTGAAATCTATTGTAAAAACTCTGAGGTAAAACAAATTTGGGATACCGTTTTTGACGCTGGTGCTGACTTTGATATTAAACCTGTAGGTTTAGCAGCCAGAGATACACTCCGTTTAGAAATGGGGTATTGTTTATACGGAAACGACATTAATGATACCACTTCACCGCTTGAGGCTGGTCTAGGATGGATTACGAAATTCACGAAAGAGTTTGTAAATAGTGAAGCCTTAGCAAAACAAAAATCGCACGGTCCAGAACGAAAACTTGTTGCTTTTGAACTAGACGAAAGGGGAATTCCTAGACATGATTATGATATTGTTGATAGTCAAGGAAAAAAAATAGGAATCGTTACTTCAGGTACCATGTCTCCTTCCATGGGCAAAGGAATTGGATTAGGGTACGTACCAACTATTCTCTCCGAAGTTGGAAGTAAAATTTACGTTCAAATACGAAAGAACGCTATTCCAGCTACTATAGTAAAACTTCCATTTTACAAAGAATAAATGGTAGTATTTCAACAACATCTAGATAGAATTTACAAAGAAATTATAGCGCTTCCAAATACTGGAAAAGTTGCCTCTTATATTCCTGAATTGGCTACCGTTAGTGCCACGAAATTTGGCATTCATTTAATGGATATTAACCAAAATATTTTTTCTAATGGCGATAGTCAAGAAAAATTTTCTGTTCAAAGTATTTCCAAAGTACTTAGCTTATCCATGGCTTTGCAATGTATTGGTGAAAATGTGTGGGAGCGTGTAGATGTAGAACCATCAGGAGATCCATTTAATCATTTATCCCTTCTGGAACTTGAGAATGGTATTCCCAGAAATCCATTGATCAATGCTGGTGCTATTGTTATTGCAGATATTTTGGTATCTCAACTAGAAAATCCTAAAGAAGATTTCTTAAAATTTGTTCGAGTACTAGCCAACGATACCTCCATAACATACGATAAAAATGTAGCTAAATCAGAAAAAGAGACTGGCTTTAAGAATTATGCGGCCGCTAACCTTCTAAAATCCTATGGAAACTTAAACAATGATGTAGAAACTGTATTGGATTTCTATTTCCATCAATGTTCACTTCATATGAATTGCGCACAGCTATGCGATGTCTTCTATTTATACATAAATAGAGGTAAATGCAAACGAGATGTTGCTCATTTAAATATTAACCAAATAAAACGTGTTAACGCATTAATGCTTACGTGCGGTTTTTATGACGAGGCTGGAGAATTCGCTTTTGAAGTAGGTTTACCGGGTAAAAGTGGTGTCGGCGGAGGTATTGTAGCCCTTCTACCCAACAAATTCTGTGTTGCTACTTGGTCTCCTGCATTAAATAAAAAAGGAAACTCCGCTAAAGGGATGGCTGCACTGGAGCAATTAACTACACTATCCGAATTATCCATCTTCTAGTTTGGAAAATAAAAAAATATTAATTTTAGGTGGAAGTGGCTTTCTTGGAAACGCCTTGTATAAAGAGTTATGCAACTATTTTGACACCTACGGCACCTATTGTCATGCAACTAAACCTTTTGCTTCTAATAAACAATTTTTTAGATATGATTTAGAACAAGATGATATCGTTCAATTATTAGAACAAGTACAACCTCAAGTCATTATATCAGCATTACGCGGTAATTTTGAAGCACAAATAATTGCCCATCAACACATATCAGAATACGTAATACATCATAACTGTATTTTATATTTTCTTTCGTCAGCCAATGTATTTGACGCCTACAGCAAGTATCCATCATATGAAAATGATAAAACGTTATCTGAAAGTATTTTTGGCCGCTTGAAGATAAAAATTGAGAATATGTTGCTACGCTTGCCAAAAAACAAATCTGGGATTTTAAGAATACCCATGGTTTTTGGAAACGGCTCACCCCGGATAAGAGAAATGAAAAATAGTATTATTAATAATGAACCCGTAGAAGTATTTCCTAATTTAATTTTAAATGTTACCAGTGATACTAGACTAACACAACAAATTCATTACCTTATAAACAGAAACAAAACTGGTGTTTATCATTTAGGTAGTATGGATTTGATACATCATGAAGATTTTATAAAAGAAGTCTTAGAACGTGTTGGGAATTTTAACCCATTATTAAAG
>CALHVP010000069.1 GCA_938038975.1 uncultured Maribacter sp.
CAATGGTATGCGGTAAGCAGAAATCCTGATGCTGTGGATATTTTTGTTGAAATTGAAACATTGACCTCAAATCCACATTTGGCACTATGGCATAGTTTTAATAATGAAGCACCTGGAGACCCAACTGATTGGTTATACCAAGTGAAGCAGTACGCTATGCAGGCATGGTTATATTATATGACGAGTCAAGAAGTCGTTGCCGAAAACTTAATAACAGACGGCTTTTATTCTGGAACCAGCTTAAGTCCTCAAGAGTATCATTATCAAAATATAGGTGCAGAAAAATTACGCACTATTTTTGCGAATTGGGCAGCCCGTAACACTTTAGACTTTGACTATCTTACTAGAGCACAACTAGAAAGAGCCAAGGTAGAACTTAATAATGTAGCAGACCTTTCTAATCGTAAACCCTATGCGGTTACCCTTGACGGAACTAACCTAATTGGAACTCATAATCCTCCAGCGGATTTGAAACCAAGAAGTTGGGCCCACAATGTCATAAAGTTGGAAAATATTCCCGGCGGGAATTATACCATTTCATTAAGTGGAGAAAAAGAAGGTTCTGAAGGAGCAGCAAGTCATTTTGAGGGTAGGTTCGTTGTAAAAGGCAAGTCAGAAGTACAATCGTTTACAATGAATTCAATGACCGAAGGAAGCTTTAGTCTAACTCTTGAAAATACTTTGGAAGAGGCCTATATTATTATAGCCTCTGTTCCTGAACAATTTTCCTCAGCTCAGAATTACGGTTATAGTATTACTATTTCTCAATAAATCATAAACCCCGCTCGTAGTTTTGAACTAAAGCGGGGTTTTATTTTTTCTCACATTTACTAAAAAACGGCTTTGGCAATTGCCTTAATATTATCAGACTTACCCATAGAATAATAGTGAAGTACAGGTACTCCGGCGTCCTTTAATTCCTTTGATTGTTGAATAGCCCATTCTATACCAACTTGCCTTACCTCTTTATTATTTTTACAATCATCCACAGCTTCAATTAAATCCTGTGGCAAATCAATTCTAAAAACCTGAGGTAATAACTGCAGATGACGCTGAATGGCTAAAGGTTTTATACCAGGAATAATAGGCACTTCAATCCCCATAGCTTTAGCAGCGTTTACAAACTCAAAATATTTTTTATTATCAAAAAACATTTGTGTTACCACATAATCCGCTCCAGCATCAACCTTTTCCTTTAGCCTTTTTAAATCGGTTTTTAAGGAAGGTGCTTCTAAATGCTTCTCTGGATAACCTGCCACGCCAATACAGAAATCAGCGCAATCATCTGTTTCAACTACCTCATGTAAATACTTTCCAGCGTTTAAATCTTGAATCTGTTTTACTAAACTTTTAGCATATGGATGCCCTCCTTTTGTTGCCTCAAAATATTGTTCCTCTCGCATAGCATCACCTCGTAACGCCATTACATTGTCTATACCCAAATAGTGACAATCTACCAATAAATACTCGGTTTCCTCCTTTGTAAACCCTCCACAAAGCACATGAGGCACTGTGTCTACATCGTATTTATGTTTTATAGACGCACAAATACCCACCGTTCCTGGACGCATACGAGTAAGCTTCTTATCTAAAAGCCCTTCCCTATCTATATATATATACTCCTCTCGAGATGTTGTTACATCAATAAACGGAGGTTTAAACTCCATTAGTGGATCTATGTTATTATATAACTCTTGAATATTACGTCCTTTTACAGGTGGAATAATTTCAAAACTAAATAGCGTTTCACCTTGTGCTTTTTTTATATGATCAGTAACCTTCATAACTATTCATCAACTATATTAGGAGCTAACCATTTATTAGCCCTCTCCAATTCCATTCCTTTTCTCCGTGCAAAATCTTCAACCTGATCTTGCTTAATTTTTCCTAATCCAAAATATTTAGCTTCTGGATTTCCAAAGTAATAACCACTAACAGATGCCGCTGGCCACATAGCTAAACTTTCCGTTAATATCACTCCAATTTTTTCCTCAACCTGTAATATGTCCCAGATGGTTAATTTTTCTAAATGGTCAGGACATGCAGGATATCCTGGTGCCGGGCGAATTCCCTTGTACGTTTCATTTATTAAATCTTCATTAGTTAAATCCTCCTTAGCTGCATATCCCCAATGCTTGGTTCTAACTTCTTTATGTAAATACTCTGCAAAGGCTTCTGCCAGACGATCGGCCAAAGCTTTTACCATAATTGAATTATAATCGTCTAATTCTTCTTCATATCGTTTCGCCAATTCTGCCGTTCCAAAACCAGTTGAAACACAAAAACAGCCTATATAATCCTGAATACCGCTCTCCTTAGGTGCAATGAAATCTGCCAACGCATAATCTGGAACTCCAGATCTTCTTTGCAACTGTTGGCGGAGCGTTCTAAAAACAAACCTGTTTGGTTCAACTTCGTCAGTAGCCCTTCGACTGCGCTCAGGATGACATTTCAACTCAATATCATCATGATTTACCGTATTAGCAGGAAACAAACCAAAAATAGCTTTGGCTTTTAATTGCTTTTCCTTTAAAATCTTAGCCAGCATTTCTTTAGCATCAAAAAAGAGTTCCGTTGCCTGTTCTCCTACGACATCATCCGTAAGGATATCTGGATATTTTCCGTGTAAATCCCAACTTCTAAAAAACGGAGACCAGTCAATAAAAGGAACCAGTTTTTCTAATTCTAAGTTTTCAATAATTTGTATTCCTAGGGTATTAGGTTTCACTATATAGGAAGCCTTCCAATCTATTTGACATTTATTTTCTCTAGCTTTCTCAATACTTTTGTACTCTTTCTTTTTTGTTCTGCTCAAAAACTTCTCTCGAAATTCTTCGTAGTCTAATTTTATTCCGTCTTTATAGCCATTCGTAGTTTCTTTTTTTAATAAATCACCAACCACCGTAACTGCTCTCGAAGCATCATTTACATGAACAACTGCTTGACTGTATTGTGTATCTATTTTAACCGCTGTATGGGCTTTACTAGTAGTCGCGCCACCTATTAATAAGGGCACTTTAAAATTTTGGCGTTCCATTTCCTTTGCTAAAAACACCATTTCGTCAAGGGATGGTGTAATCAATCCGCTTAATCCAATAATGTCTACATTATGTTCAATAGCAGCATTAATAATTTTCTCTGGAGGTACCATTACACCCAAGTCTACAATCTCATAATTATTACAAGCCAATACGACACTTACTATATTTTTACCAATATCGTGAACATCACCCTTCACTGTAGCCATGAGGATGCGACCAGCCCCTGTATCATCTCCCTCTTGAGGGTTTAATAGTTTTTCTTCTTCTATGTAAGGAAGGAGGTAGGCAACCGCTTTCTTCATTACCCGGGCGGATTGTACTACTTGCGGTAAAAACATTTTACCGCTTCCAAAAAGGTCTCCAACCACATTCATTCCGGTCATTAAATTACCTTCTATAACCTCGATAGGTTTGTTTGCCGCTTGTCTAGCTTCCTCTATATCTTCTACAATGTATTG
>CALHVP010000070.1 GCA_938038975.1 uncultured Maribacter sp.
GTGAACAACACCTTGCGTCGTATAGCGGAAGCGAATGGAGTTGTTGTCGAGAAGGAAAAAGCTGAAAAAAGAACGCCATTATGGAAAGCGTTTGCTCAAAATCAATTCTTGGTTTTGGTAACTGTTATTTTTCTATTGTTAGGAAGTGCTTATTTCGCATATGGATGGATGATGCAGGTGGGTGTTGATCAGGGTTATGCTCCAATTCAACCTATACACTACTCACATAAGATACATGCAGGTGATAATAAGATAGAGTGCAAGTATTGTCATTCTTCTGCAAGAGTGTCAAAACATTCAGGAATACCTTCTTTAAACGTGTGTATGAATTGTCATAAATCTATTTATGATTACAAAGGTAATCCTGAAGGACCAACAGCTGATGATTTGGCAAACGGGTATACAAATGAGTTTTATACTAAGGAGATAAAAAAATTATACAAGGCAGTTGGTTGGGATGAAGAGAATCAAAAGTATACGGGTGAAAGTCAGCCTGTAGAGTGGGTTCGTATTCATAATCTTCCTGATTTCGCATATTTTAATCACTCACAGCATGTCTCTGTTGGTGGTATCGAGTGTCAGACCTGTCACGGTCCGGTAGAAGAGATGGAAATTATGTATCAATACTCTCCATTAACAATGGGTTGGTGTATTGATTGTCACCGTGAGACCAATGTAAAGGTTGAGGGTAATGAATATTACGAAAAAATTCATGCTGAACTTTCCAAAAAGTATGGAGTTGAGAATTTGACTGCGGCTCAAATGGGTGGTCTTGAATGTGGAAAGTGTCACTATTAATAATAATTTAAAGAAGCTAATTACAGATATACGTATGGCATCAAACAAAAAGTATTGGAAAAACGAAGCGGAGTTAGATCCTAACGATTCCATTGTTGAGGCGCTTAGACAGAACGAATTTGTAGAGCAGATTCCTGTCGATGAGTTTTTAGGAGACAAGGAGACTTTATCTGCTACGAATACAAATCGTAGAGATTTTCTTAAATATGTAGGTTTTAGTACCGCTGCAGCTTCTTTAGCTGCTTGTGAGGGTCCTGTGATTAAGTCTATACCTTATGTAGTGCAGCCAGAAAATATAGTTCCTGGTGTATCTAACTTCTATGCTACAACCATTGCAAATGGATTTGATTTTGCAAGTATTTTAATTAAAACACGAGAAGGACGGCCTATAAAAGTTGAGAATAATACGTTGGCTAAAGTTAATGGTACTGCAAATGCAAGAATCCAGGCTTCAGTCCTTTCCTTATATGATAGTACACGGTTGCAAGGCCCAATGGCTAATGGTGAGCCTGTAGAATGGGATGTTTTAAATGCAGCTGTTAAGAATAAGATGACTGCTTTAGTTGGTTCTTCTAAAAAAATGGTGTTTTTAACTCAAACATATGCTAGTCCTTCTACAAATAGATTGATGGCTGAGTTAATGGCTACTAATGAAAATGTGCAACATGTCACGTATGATGCCATATCTGAGGATGCAGCACTTACGGCTTTTGAAAACGCATATGGCCAAAGAGCTTTGGCTGATTATGATTTTGAAAAAGCGGGACTTATAGTTTCTTTTGGTGCTGATTTCTTGTCTGATTGGCAAGGTGGAGGTTTTGATAGCGGTTACTCTAGAGGTAGGGTTCCTAAAAATGGTAAAATGTCTAGGCATGTACAGGTGGAGGCTAATATGTCTTTAACAGGTGCGAATGCGGATAGAAGAATTCCATTAACGCCAACGGCTCAGAAAATAGTTCTGGCTAAATTGTATGGCAAACTTAGTGGTGTTTCTGTTTCTAGTAACACATCTGAATATGATACTGTTGTAGAAGCCTTATCAAAAGAATTGAAAGATGCGGGCTCTAGTGCTGTTGTGGTTACTGGTTTAGATGATGTGAATGCTCAGACGGTAGTATTGGCTATAAATAAAATGTTGAATAGTACAGCTTTCGATGCTGCTGCTCCAAGATTTACTAGGGGTGGTAATGTTAAAGAGGTTAACTCCTTGATTGCTGATATGAATGCGGGTAGAATTGGTGCTTTAATTATGGACGGTGTTAATCCATTATATTCATTGCCTAATGCTGCTTCTTTTAAAGATGGTTTAAGTAAGGTTGATTTATCCGTAGCTTTTGCTACTAACTATGATGAAACAGCTGAAGCTGTCCAATATGTTGCTGCTTCTAATCATTACTTAGAATCTTGGGGTGATGTAGAGGTGAAAAAAGGACATTATAGTTTAATGCAACCAACGATACAGGAGTTGTTTGATACAAAACAGTTTCAGGGTGCTTTGTTAGGTTGGATGGGTAGTGATAAAACCTACTATGAATATATTAAGGAGACTTGGACAACTACTATATTAAATGGTACGGACTGGGGTCAAACCTTACAGGATGGTGTTTATGCGGCTGCTTTAGATATTGATGACGAAGCTGTAGTTGCATCTTTAGTTATTGAAGAAGATGAAACAGTAAATGTTTTGCCTATAGCTACTGCTCTGCGAAGCTTAGCAAACGCTACTAGTGATGGAATGGAGCTGACGTTGTATTCTAAAATTGGTATGGGTGATGGTAGGCAAGCTAATAATCCTTGGTTACAAGAATTTCCTGATCCTATTACACGTGTTTCGTGGGATAATTATGTTACTATTTCAAAGGCCGATGCTGAGGCAATGGAAGTGGAGAACGTAAATGTTGCAAACGGTGGTATGGACGGTAACTACGTTAACCTTACTGTTAACGGTGTAACGCTTTCAAATGTTCCTGTTTTAGTGCAGCCAGGTCAGGCAAAAGGTTCTGTTGGGCTTTCTTTTGGTTATGGAAAGACTTCTGGAATGAAAGAAGAAATGCAAACAGGTGTGAATGCCTTTTTGCTGTATGATGGGATGAGTGCTGTACAATCTGTTAAAATAGAAAAGGCAGAAGGTAATCATGAGTTTGCTTGTATACAATTACATAAGACCTTAATGGGTCGTAATGATATTATAAAAGAAACCACTTTAGAGATTTTTAATACAAAAGACCATGCGGAATGGAATGAAGTTCCTCATGTTTCTTTAAATCACCAAGAAGTTCCAGCTTCGTCTGTAGATCTTTGGGAAAGTTTTGACCGTTCTATAGGGCATCACTTTAATATGTCTATCGATTTAAATGCTTGTACCGGTTGTGGTGCTTGTGTTATTGCTTGCCACGCGGAGAATAATGTTCCTGTAGTTGGTAAGGCAGAGGTTAGAAAATCTAGAGATATGCACTGGTTGCGTATTGATAGGTACTACTCTTCAGCAGATACGTTTGAAGGAGATATTAAAACTAAGGAGGGTTTTGATGGACTTTCAGGGGAGAATGGCTCTTTAGGAGGATTTGGGAAATTAGAAGATCCTGCTGAGAATCCACAAGTTGTATTTCAACCTGTAATGTGTCAGCATTGTAATCACGCTCCTTGTGAAACTGTATGTCCTGTAGCGGCAACATCACATGGTAGACAGGGTCAAAATCAAATGGCATATAACAGATGTGTAGGTACAAGATACTGTGCTAACAACTGTCCGTATAAAGTAAGAAGGTTTAATTGGTTCTTGTATAACAACAATGACGAATTTGATTTTCATATGAACAATGATTTGGGTAAAATGGTATTGAATCCAGATGTTAATGTTCGTTCCAGAGGTGTTATTGAAAAATGTTCTATGTGTATTCAGAAAACACAAAAAACAATTTTAGATGCAAAACGAGATGGTCGTATTATTGAGGACGGAGAGTTCCAGACCGCTTGTTCTTCTGCTTGTGGAAACGGAGCAATAGTGTTTGGAGATATTAATGACAAGGAAAGTCAAGTGGCAGATCTAAAAGAAAGTGATAGAATGTATCATTTGTTGGAGTACGTAGGTACAAAACCAAATGTATTTTATCACGTGAAAGTTAGAAATACCAACGAAGCATAACAATCTAGAAAGTAATTATAACAGAAGTCTATGGCGTCGCATTACGAAGCTCCTATACGAAAACCACTAGTAGTCGGTAACAAAGGCTACCACGATGTAACTGTGGATATTGCTGCTCCTGTTGAGGGAAGAGCAAACAAGCATTGGTGGATAGTTTTTTCCATTGCATTAGTGGCATTCCTTTGGGGTGTTGGTTGTATAATATATACGATTTCCACAGGTATTGGTACTTGGGGATTAAACAAAACAGTTAACTGGGCTTGGGATATTACCAATTTTGTTTGGTGGGTAGGAATAGGACATGCAGGTACACTTATTTCTGCTGTACTACTCTTGTTCCGTCAAAAATGGAGAATGGCAATTAACCGTTCTGCGGAAGCCATGACCATCTTTTCCGTTATTCAGGCAGGTTTATTTCCGATTATTCACATGGGTAGGCCTTGGTTAGCGTATTGGGTATTGCCAATACCAAATCAATTCGGTTCGCTATGGGTTAACTTTAACTCCCCATTACTTTGGGATGTATTTGCAATTTCTACGTATTTATCTGTTTCTCTAGTTTTCTGGTGGACAGGGTTATTACCTGATTTTGCTATGATTAGGGATAGAGCTGTCTTACCTTTTCAAAAGAAAATTTACGGGCTATTAAGTTTCGGATGGAGTGGTAGAGCTAAGGATTGGCAACGATTTGAGGAAGTTTCATTGGTTTTAGCAGGTTTAGCTACTCCATTAGTACTTTCGGTACACACTATTGTATCTTTTGATTTTGCTACTTCTGTTATTCCGGGTTGGCATACAACGATTTTCCCTCCTTATTTTGTTGCAGGTGCAATTTTCTCTGGTTTTGCAATGGTAAACACCTTGTTGATTATCATGAGAAAGGTGTGTCACTTGGAAGCATATATTACGGTTCAGCATATAGAATTAATGAACATTGTAATAATGCTTACGGGTTCTATTGTTGGTTGTGCCTATATAACAGAACTGTTTATGGCATGGTATTCAGGTGTTGAATACGAACAATATGCATTCTTGAACAGAGCAACTGGACCTTACTGGTGGGCATACTGGTCAATGATGACCTGTAATGTATTTTCTCCACAGTTTATGTGGTTTAAAAAGTTACGTACAAGTATTATGTTTTCATTCTTCATATCAATTGTTGTGAATATTGGAATGTGGTTTGAGCGTTTCGTAATTATCGTTACATCATTACATAGAGACTACTTACCATCGTCTTGGACAATGTTCTCGCCAACATTTGTAGATATTGGAATATTTATAGGAACTATCGGATTCTTCTTCGTTCTTTTCTTATTGTATGCTAGAACATTTCCTGTTATTGCACAGGCGGAAGTAAAGTCGATTTTAAAAGCATCAGGTGAAAAATATAAGACACTAAGAGATGCGGGTAAGCCATTATATCAAATTTCTAATGCTAAAATTAGTACAGAAGAGTCAGTTACTCAAGACGTATTAATGGGAGAAGTTGCTCCAAAAGAAGGTGATAAAATGGGCGTAACAGAACTATTGAGCTCTATTGGTACTTTCGACGCTACAAAAGAAACAGCTGATGATCTTAAAAAGGTTAAAGGAATTGGACCTCAGATGGAGGCTACTTTAAACCAGATAGGTATTTATACGTTTGCACAGGTAGCAAGAATGACGGAGAAAGAATATAATCTTTTGGATTCTATTACAAGCTCTTTTCCTGGAAGAGCACAACGTGATGATTGGGCTGGACAGGCAGCAGTATTATTAAATAATAAGAAATAAATATGGCATCTAAAGTTATACACGCTTTTTACGACGACGATGATATATTAATGCTTGCCGTTAAAAAGGTAAAAGCAGCCAAACATCATATTGATGAAGTGTATTGTCCTTTTCCAGTTCACGGACTAGACAAAGCAATGGGGTTGGAACCAACTCGTTTAGCTATAACAGCTTTCTTATATGGTTGTGTTGGTCTTGGGGTAGCAACCTTGATGATGAATTACATCATGATAGAGGATTGGCCACAAGATATCGGAGGTAAGCCTAGTTTTAGTTATCTAGAGAATATGCCAGCGTTCGTTCCTATTATGTTTGAGCTCACGGTGTTTTTCGCAGCTCACTTAATGGTAATTACTTTTTATTTAAGAAGTAGATTATGGCCATTTAAGAAAGCAGAGAACCCAGACGTTAGAACTACAGATGACCATTTCTTAATGGAAATAGAGATTCATGGTAACGAACAAGAGTTGAAAAACCTCTTGGCTGATACTGGAGCGGTAGAAATAAATATTACAGAAAAAAACAGTCATTAAGTATGAACAGTTTTAAGAAAATAGGAGTTATTGTTGGTGTTATGATGCTCTTAGTATCATGCCAGGATAATTCTACACGAAATTATCAGTATATGCCTAATATGTATGAGCCAGTAGGGTATGAGACATATCAAGAGGTGGATTTTCTTCCAAATGGCTCTCAAGCAATGTTGCCTCCTGCAAATACAATTAATAGAGGATGGTTGCCATACGGTATTGAAAATACAATAGAAGGTAAAGAATTGGCTAGATTAAATCTTAGTCCACTAGACTCTATGAGTACAGAAGCGAATTTAGCTAAAGGAAAGGAGATGTATAATATTTATTGTGCTATCTGCCATGGAAACAATGGTAACGGACAGGGAACTTTGGTGAAAAGAGAAAAAATATTAGGAGTCCCTAGTTACGATGACGCTGCTAGAAACATAAATGTAGGTTCTACATTCCATGTGATACAATACGGGCTAAATTCAATGGGCTCTTATGCATCTCAAATGAATACTACTGAAATGTGGCAAGTATCTGAGTATGTAATGCAGTTGAAACAAGATTTAATCAAATAACAGGTAAAACAATACTATGTATACGTTTTCAAATAGACTTAAAATAGGTTCCATAATTCTTATGGCTGTAGGGCTTTTAGGCATTATTGGTGGTTTTGTTATGGCTCCTAGTACGGTAGAAGAGGCAAAGGCTATGGTGGCTAGCCATGATGATGGACACGGTGAGGAAGCTGCACATGCAGAATCTTCTGATCACGGAGCTGCAACTGCACATGAAGAAGGACACGATGCTTCACATGATGAGCATTTGTTACATCAATTACAAAACAAGCCTTGGGCGGCTTTATATGTGGCAGCATTCTTTTTTATGATGATTTCACTTGGAGTTTTAGCATTTTATGCAATTCAAAGAGCGGCACAAGCAGGATGGTCTCCATTATTGTTTAGAGTAATGGAAGGTATTACCGCATATTTAGTGCCGGGAGGAATTGTTGTATTTGTGATTTTACTTCTTTCAGCGTTACATATGAATCATCTGTTTGTATGGATGGATGCAGATATAGTAGCACACGATGAGATTATACAGGCTAAATCTGGTTATTTAAATCCAACGTTTTTTCTGATTAGAGCCGTCATCTTTTTAGGAGGATGGATTGCTTACCGCGAATACTCTAGAAAGTTGTCGCTTAGACAGGATGAGTCTACTGATGATTCTAACTTTAAGTTAAACTTTAGAATATCTGCTGGTTTCCTAGTATTCTATCTGATAAGTGAATCTATAATGTCTTGGGATTGGATAATGAGTGTTGATCCGCATTGGTTTAGTACGTTATTTGGTTGGTACATTTTTGCTAGCATGTTTGTTTCCGGTATAACCGTAATTGCTTTGGTAACTATTTACCTTAAATCTAAAGGGTATCTTAAAGATGTAAACGACAGTCATCTTCATGATTTGGCTAAATTTATGTTTGGGATAAGCATCTTTTGGACCTATCTGTGGTTTTCACAGTTTATGTTAATCTGGTATTCAAATATTCCAGAAGAGGTAACCTATTATGTAACTAGAATAGAGGACTATAAGTTGCCATTTTTTGGTATGGTAGCTATGAATTTCTTGTTTCCAATATTGTTGCTAATGAATAGTGATTTTAAGCGTGTTAACTGGTTCGTTGTAATGGCGGGTGTAGTAATACTTGCTGGACACTATATGGATATATTTAACGCAATTATGCCTGCAACAGTAGGAGACCAATGGTACATTGGTATACCAGAAATCAGTGCCATATTGTTTTTTGCTGGTTTCTTTATCTATTGGGTATTCAGAGCTTTATCAAAAGTTCCATTACAACCCAAACGAAATCCGTTTATTGAGGAAAGTAAACATTTTCATTATTAGGAAGTTTAGTATTAAGCTATAATATCAAAACATACAATGACAACATTTTTAATTTTAGCTGTTTTAGTTCTCGTGGCAATTGCTATTTGGCAAATGACCAAGATATTTGAATTGTCTCAGCTTAAAACAGACAAAACAGAGGTAGCTACGGATAAGGATAATAAGTACAATGGCTACATGCTTTTTGCTTTTCTTATATTTATCTATGCTATTACCATCTTCAGTTTTGCTAAATACGGTAAATTTTTATTACCTGAAGCGGCCTCTGCACATGGTGCTGAAGTAGATTATCTTATGCTTGTTTCAATGATTATCATCTTCATTGTACAGACGCTAACACAGGCACTCCTTTATTATTTTGGTTACAAATACCGTGGTGAGAAGGGTAAAAAGGCTTTGTTTTATGCGGATAATGATAGACTAGAATTTATCTGGACTATTATTCCTGTAATTGTTTTAGCGGGTTTAATTCTTTGGGGATTGTATACATGGACAAACATCATGGATGTGAATGATGATGATGATCCGTTAATAGTTGAACTATATGCTCAACAATTTAACTGGAAAGCTAGATATGGTGGTTCTGATAATGTTTTAGGTGGAGCTAATGTAAGAATGATAGATATAGACCGTGCTAATGTCATGGGCCTTGATGAAGCAGATAGTTATGCTTCTGATGATGTAATAGTGAACGAATTACATTTACCAGTTGGTAGAAAGGTGAATTTTAAAATGCGCTCTCAAGATGTGCTTCATTCTGCATACATGCCGCACTTTAGGGCTCAGATGAATTGTGTCCCTGGTATGACAACAGAGTTTTCTTTTACTCCAATTTATACAACTGAAGAAATGCGTCAGAAACCGGATGTTGTAGACAAGGTGAAGAGAACGAATATAATAAGAGCAGAAAAATCTGCTAGTGGAGGTGAAATATTGGACCCATGGGAATTCGATTATATTTTACTTTGTAATAAAATTTGCGGTACATCTCACTATAACATGCAGATGAAGATTATAGTAGAGACAGAGGAAGAGTACAATGAGTGGATGAAAGGTCAGCAGACTTTTCAGGAGACCATGGCGATGTCCGCAGAATAGATATAGGCTATAAAAAGGAAGTTAAATAAAAATTAATTCGATTATGTCAGCAGTAACAGCACATGTAGATGAACATGCTCAGGACGATCATGGGCATCATCATCACAAAGAAACGTTTGTAACAAAATACATATTTAGTCAAGATCACAAAATGATCGCTAAGCAGTACCTTATCCTAGGGGTCTTGGTAATGGGCTTTATTGGAATTGCAATGTCATTGTTAATGAGAATGCAATTGGCATGGCCTGGAGAATCGTTTTTAGTTTTTGATACGTTCCTAGGTAAATGGGCACCGGATGGTATAATGGATGCAGATGTGTATTTAGCATTAGTTACCATGCATGGTACTATAATGGTATTCTTTGTACTAACCGCTGGTTTGAGCGGTACGTTTAGTAACCTTTTAATTCCTTTACAAATAGGTGCTAGAGATATGGCATCTGGTTTCCTAAATATGGTTTCCTTTTGGTTGTTTTTTGTTGCAACCATAATTATGATATCTTCCTTATTTGTTGAAGCTGGACCAGCTGCAGCAGGTTGGACTATTTATCCTCCGTTAAGTGCATTACCTATGGCACAACCTGGTTCTGGATTGGGTATGACGCTTTGGTTGAGCTCAATGGCTATATTTATTGCTTCTTCTTTATTAGGTTCCTTGAATTACATTGTAACTGTAATTAACCTGAGAACTAAGGGTATGTCAATGACTAGATTACCATTGACTATTTGGGCGTTTTTTGTAACGGCGATAATAGGTGTTATATCATTTCCAGTATTACTTTCAGCAGCGCTTATGTTAATCATGGATAGAAGTTTTGGAACTTCTTTTTTCCTTTCAGATATATTTATCCAAGGAGAAGTGTTGCACTACCAAGGTGGTTCGCCAGTATTGTACGAACATTTGTTCTGGTTCCTTGGACACCCTGAGGTGTATATTGTTTTGTTACCAGCATTAGGTATTACTTCTGAAGTAATGTCTACAAATGCTAGAAAGCCTATATTTGGTTATCGTGCTATGGTTGCTTCAATTTTAGCAATCGCATTTTTATCTACTATTGTATGGGGTCACCATATGTTTATCTCAGGAATGAATCCATTCTTAGGGTCAGTATTTACATTTACCACATTATTAATTGCCATACCTTCGGCGGTAAAAGCTTTTAACTATATAACAACATTATGGAAAGGGAATCTCCAATTGAACCCTGCCATGCTGTTCTCCATTGGTCTTGTGTCTACTTTTATTACCGGTGGTCTTACTGGAATTATTTTAGGAGATAGTACATTAGATATTAATGTACATGATACGTATTTCGTAGTTGCTCACTTTCACCTTGTAATGGGTATATCTGCTCTCTACGGTTTGTTTGCTGGTGTTTATCATTGGTTCCCTATCATGTTTGAGGGTAGAATGTTGAATAAAAATTTAGGATATGTCCATTTTTGGGTAACTGCTATTTGTGCTTATGGCGTATTTTTTCCAATGCACTTTGTTGGAATGGCTGGTGTACCAAGGCGTTATTACCAAAATACAGCATTCCCAATGTTTGATGAGTTGACAGATGTACAAGTATTAATGACAGTTTTTGCTATCATTGCAGGGGCTGCACAATTAGTTTTTGTTGCTAACTTCATCTATAGTATGTTTTACGGTAAGAAAGGTTCACAGAACCCTTGGAAATCCAATACTTTGGAATGGACAGCTTCTCAGAAACACATACATGGTAACTGGCCAGGTGCTATTCCAGAAGTACACCGTTGGGCCTATGATTATAGTAAGGTGGATGAAAATGGGGAATACATTATTCCAGGACAGGATTTTGTACCACAAAACATTCCTTTACAGACTGATGAGGAAGAACTAAATCATTAAATGATAATATATTTTGTATAAAATGCCCAACTAAGTAAGTTGGGCATTTTTTTTGCAAGAGCATTACTATCTAATAAATTGTATTTTTATGTTATATTCAATGTTGACAATCAATAAGGCTTATATGAAAAGAGTAATAATGGTAGTGGTTTTAATATGTTTTGGGTTTCAAAGTTTTGCTCAAAGAAAACCAAAGCTTAAAGGAAACAGAAATGTAGTGCAAATTACGGAGGAGCTGCCTCCATTTACCGCTATTGAATTAAGTGATGATTTAGAAGTGACGATTCAAAAAGGAACATCGGAAAGTGTGACTATTGAAGCCGATGATAACCTATTAGATGTTTTGAAGTTTGATGTTAGTGAAGGCATTTTATATATTTCTTCATTTTATAATATCACCTCTAAAAAGAAATTAGACATCACAGTTTTTTACACTGTTTTGGAATCATTGAATTTAGGTAATGGTGTAATCACAATGAAGGATGTAATTACTACAGAATTTTTAGATATTAAAACCTATGGAACTGCCCGTTTAGTTTTAAATGCATCTGCTGATGTTATAAATATTAATATGGATGGTAATAGTTCTGGAGACTTTAATGTTGCTAGTGATTCTTTAAATCTTGTATTAAGAGATAGAATAGATGCTAAAGTGTATGCGACGGGTCAAACTAACACCTTGTATATGTACAAGAATGCCTCTGTGAAATTAGAAGGTAATACAGATAAGCTGCAAGCAAAATTATATGGTAATTCTTCCCTTAAAGCGGAAGAGTATCTTGCTAAATCTGTAGTTCTATCTTCTGAAGATTCACCCAGTGCTAAAATTTATGTGTTGAACGATTTAGATTTATCCTCTAAAGGAACATCTAAAACCAGTCTACTTGGAAATCCTAAAATTACAATATCTGAGTTTTTGGATACCTCAGAATTACACAAGGAAAATAACTAGTAATATATATTAGGTTGCTATAGGTGCAGACATACAGTGTTCCGGTATTCCAAAGCCTTCTACAAGTGAGTTGATGTGTGGTCTAAGTTCAGTACAAATCCTTTCGGTACGTTGTCTTATGGCTTTTGATTTTGTTCCTCCAATATACCCTTGTTCTAAATACCAAGCAGCATCTTTTCGTATGTGGTGCAACGCATAAAGACTTCCTAATTTTTCAAAAAGCTCTTTATTTTTTTTGTCATTTATAGTTGCTGTGAAAGAAATGAATGTTTCATAGGCAAGTTCTTCGCTGTAGGCTTTTCCTAGTGCTAATAAATGAGTTTGAACTTTTAGAAAAGCTTGGTATGATGGTACGCCTTTTTTAATATACCCACGTATACGCATAGCTAATGTATAAGTGAGTCTTCTGGTTCTATAGTTAAAAGCGTGTTTATGAAATTTTGGGTTATAAAGGTGTTCTTTGTCTACTTTGTTTGCATACAAAGGATTAATAGTAGCAAGTTTATCACTCAATTGTTGACTTAATAATTTTAGTACAGAAGTGAAGCCTGCACTATTAAATTCAGCTTTAAAATCTGATAGTACGCCTTTTGCGGCTAACTGAAGAAGTACGTTGTTGTCGCCTTCGAAAGTCGTAAAAATATCAACATCTCCTTTTAGGTCTCCAATTCTATTTTCTAAAAGATAACCCTTTCCGCCGCATGCTTCACGACATTCTTGTATGGTATCATTAGCATACCAAGTAATTATAGATTTTAGTCCTGCTACTTGTGTTTCTACCTTACGTTTGTCTGGTTGGGAGTCATCGCAATATACTTCCATCATTTTATCTAATGTAACATGATACACATATGCGCTTGCAACTAATGGTGTAAGACGCAGTTGGTGTGTTGGATAATCCATTAGTAAATCTTCTTGAATTTTTACACTGTCGTTGAATTGTCTTCTTTTGAGTGCATGCTTAATAGCTATTGCTAAAGCCATTTTTGCTCCACCAAGCCCTGCTCGAGCCACACAAATTCTTCCGCCAACTAAAGTTCCTAGCATCGTAAAAAACCGCTTGTTTGGATTTTTTATATCAGACGTATAGCTTCCTTCAGATGTAATGTCACCATATTTATTAAGAAGATTTTCTCTTGGCACTTCAACTTGATGAAACCAAATTTTACCATTATCAACTCCGTTTAACCCTAATTTATAACCATTGTCTTCAATAGTTATACCTGGTAAGGTTTGGTGATTAGGATCTCTTAAAGGAACTAATATAGCGTGTACTCCCTCATTCTTGCCATCCACAATTAATTGAGCAAAGACAGATGCCATTTTCGAATGCATTGCATTACCAATATATTCTTTGTTATCATTCTTTCCTGGAGTATGTATGATAATACTGTCGCTCGCTTTATTATAAGTAGCCGTTGTCTTAATGCCTCTTACGTTAGATCCGTGACCAGTTTCAGTCATTGCAAAGCATCCTAGTAAATCAGCTTTTCCAGTTTTATTAAGATAAATATCATGATGTTTTTTTGTGCCTAGTTTTTGAATACTACCGCCAAACAGTCCAAATTGAACTCCAAACTTGATGGTTAAGCTACCATCCACATACATCATATTTTCAAATATGGTCGCGTAGCCCTCCATATCTCCAGTTCCACCATATTCTTTTGGATACGCCATTGCTCCGTAGCCTTGGCTCGCTAAAAAGGTAACTTGTTCTAAAACTTTTTCTCGAAAATCTTCCTTATTCCTATGAATTTCCCATTTAAAAATATCATGGTTTAACGTATTTCTAAAATCGTCTACTACATTCGCATTTTTACCTTTTAATATAGTATCTATTTCTGTTCCATTATAGAAGTTTGATGATACTTCATGAACTACCTCTACGTCAAATAGATGGTTATAGTGATTAGGTTGTATGCCAAGGTTAATTTCGATGTCCTTTAGACTATCGTTAAAGGGACATGTATTATGGTAATGGCAAACTACTTTTTGACTAAAAGTAGCTAAAGGATACGTCTCACTTTCTATTAGCTTTACCTGAGAATTATTAATTAGTTGTTTCCATTGCTTAAGTGTATCGTTTTCTGGTGGTTGTTTTACGCTTAACCATGAATATAGTATCGATTTTTCAGCCCCATTTAAACTGGAATCATTTTTTATTGCTTTTTCAACTACATTTATCTCTGAGGCAGAAACTAAATCATCTGACCAGATTACATAAAAAAATGGGATGTACTGTAAAGTTCCCGAACTATAGCTATTCTTTTCCATGCTTTGAAATTACAAATTTCTAGGTTAAAAAATTAAAAAATAAGCCTGCTTAAGCTAAAATAACTTTGACTGCTATTACTTATCTTTGTTAGTGTATGAATGAGCATTTAGACCCTTCCACAGATGGTTTTTCCGACGCGGAATTTGATATAGAAAAGGCATTAAGGCCTATTAGTTTTGATGACTTTACAGGACAGGAACAAGTGCTGGAAAATCTCAAGGTTTTTGTAGAAGCTGCCAATCAGCGAGGAGAAGCTTTAGATCATACCCTCTTTCATGGACCTCCAGGACTTGGTAAGACCACATTAGCTAATATTTTAGCAAACGAACTAGGGGTAGGTATAAAAATTACTTCTGGTCCTGTTTTAGATAAACCGGGTGATTTAGCCGGGTTACTCACAAACTTGGATGAACGTGATGTTTTATTTATTGATGAAATACATAGATTAAGCCCAATTGTAGAGGAATACTTGTATTCTGCAATGGAAGATTACAGAATTGATATTATGATAGAAAGTGGGCCGAACGCAAGATCGGTTCAAATAAACTTGAGTCCGTTTACACTTATTGGTGCTACCACAAGGTCAGGGCTATTAACCGCCCCTATGCGGGCACGTTTTGGTATTCAAAGCAGATTGCAATATTACTCAACAGAATTGTTGTCAACTATTGTAACAAGAAGTGCAGAAATTTTACAAGTGCCTATTTCAAATGAAGCGGCCATTGAAATTGCTGGAAGAAGCCGTGGAACTCCAAGAATCTGTAATTCTTTATTAAGAAGAGTGCGGGACTTTGCCCAAATAAAGGGTAACGGTAAAATAGATATGGAAATTTCTAGATTTAGTCTTAAAGCATTAAATGTAGATGCTCATGGGTTGGATGAAATGGACAATAAGATTTTAACTACACTTATAGATAAGTTTAAAGGCGGTCCAGTAGGGATTACAACGATTGCAACTGCTGTGTCCGAAAGTGCAGAAACCATAGAGGAAGTATACGAACCTTTTTTAATACAACAGGGCTTCATTATGCGAACACCGCGCGGACGAGAAGTAACAGAGTTAGCCTATAAGCACTTAGGTCGTACTAAGAATAACATCCAAGGAGGTCTCTTTTAATGAAAAAACTACCACGAGTTTCTCGTTCCCATGTTTTTAAGAATAGAAAACAGATACTTAGTAATCCCCTTCCTTTACATCATGATAATTTTAATAGACTGGGTGATATTTTTGAGGTAGAAGTAGGCTTTAGAAAACGTATTGTTTTTACGAGGAATGCGAAGTTTATAAAACAAGTACTTCAAACGGAGCAGAAAAAGTATCAAAAATCAACCTTACAAACCGTAGATCTTGCCAAGTATATAGGTCAAGGCTTATTAACCTCTAACGGGGAGCATTGGAGAACACATAGGCGTATGGTACAGCCTGCTTTTCATAAAAAAAAGCTTCAAGGACTTTTGCACATTATGCATAAGGCCATTAAGAATGAACTTTCTCGCATTCGCCCAAATGAATTACAGGATATATATCCTTTAATGGGTGATTTAGCTTTTCAAGTAGTCGCAACATCTTTATTTAGTAGGGATGATATTAAAGAGCAGATGAACGATTTAAAGGAAATCACAGAAGCGAATCAGCGGATGCTTATTCGTGAAATGCGACAGCCTTACTTAAATTGGTGGTATAAACTTTCGGGTAAAATAAGCACACATATCGCCCTTTCTAAAAATGCTCGGTCTATACTTGACGGTATTATTGCAGAAAGGATTGCTGAAAATTCAGATAAGGATGACTTATTAGATATGCTTTTAAAGGCTAGGTACGAAGATGGTAGTGCAATGCCCCAAGAGCAGTTAATAGATGAAGTGCTAATTTTATTTGCAGCAGGTCATGAGACTACAGCGAATGCCTTAGGTTTTATTTTGCATCTATTGGCAAAACATCCAGATAAGCAAGAAAAGGCATATCAGGAAGTTTCTCAATTAAATTGGGAAGAAGATTTTGAAATGGAAAATCTTAGGAATCTAACTTACATCAAGCAATGTATAGAAGAAGGAATGCGTTTATATCCTCCTGCTTATTATATAGATAGAGAATCTATAGTGGAAGATGAAATAGATGGATTCAAGATTCCAAAAAACACAATGCTACTGTTAGCAATTTATGAGTTACATAGAGATAAGCGTTTTTGGGATAAACCAGAAGAGTTTACCCCAGAGCGTTTTGATGCTAGTAATAAAAAAGATTATTCGGATTATTATTTTCCTTTTGGGGCGGGGCCACGAATGTGTGTTGGGAATAATTTTGCCATGCAGGAAATGATATTAACTGTTGCAGAACTTATTAAAAAATATAAGATAAATACCGCTTGGCAAGATGTAGAAATAAATCCATTAATATCTCTGAAGCCAAAAACAGTACCATTAACATTTGTCCCTAGGGTATAAAATAAAATTTAGAGCAGAATTTATGCATCTGTGTAAGAACATAAACTCCGCTCAAATAAAAATATGAAGTGTTATTTTAAAATAGCATTCTCATCAGAGAATTTTTTATAGCTAAAATATATAGCTCCGACTGCAAAGGCTATCAATGAAACTAGGATTGCTGCGTATTGAAACATGTCTATAGTTCCTGCCATAATTTCCTTTACACCTAAACCAATATTTAAAATGGGAATTAGAACAGTAGTCCAAGTCAACTCTATGCCTGGCATCATGGCTAACACCAACGGAAGTATAATTAGCATAATCAATGGAGTAGCTTTACTCTGAGCCTCTTTAAAACTAGTAGCTCCTGCAATAAGAGCAATGATAAAGCCCGATAAGAACAGGGAAAAAGGTATTAATAATAATAAAATAAGGGTGATGGATTGTAAATTAAGCATCTCGTTAATGGCGACCTTAAAGGTGTCAGGAATACCATCTATTAATTTTAAGCCTATGATTAGTCCCAATAAATTGAGCACTGCTGGTATAAAACCTAACAGGGATGCGACAATGGCCTTCCCAAATAAAATTTTAAATTTAGAAACAGGTAAAGAAAGTGTGGTTTCAATAGTCTTTCTTTCTTTTTCTCCTGTTACTAAATCAATGGCGGCTAATAAGCAGCCACCCCACATGGTCAATATAAAGAGGTAGGGAATAAACCCCCCAATACGTTTTCCAATAAGTTCCTTTTGTTCTCCAACCTCCACAAAACTCTTTTTAAAAGGTGTTAGCTTGTTTATGGGGATCTGTAATTTAGAAATGCGGCTATTTTTTAGCGTTTCTGTATAAGTCTCTAGCATTTTGGAAACTCTCCCGTTCACATTGTCCTTTGAGCCATTGCGGTGTATTAGTACTTCGCTCGTCTCTAAACTGTCCATTTGGGTATTCCAATCGGTTGGGAACACAATAGCTGTTTGTATCGTGTTATTATCAATCAATTTTTTAAAATCTTCGTCGCCAGTGTATGTTGAGATTTTATTTAGGGTGTCTGTTGATACCAATATTTTAAAATCCTCAGGGGCATTTGCCAAACCAATTTCAACAGTTTTGGCACTTTCGTTTTCAGCTATTATTTTGGTTACTTTCATTACCCCGAATAAAAGAATAGGAACCAATAAAGTGGGTAGAACTATAGAATTAATGATAGTTTTTTTATCTCTTAAAAGCTCGGAAAGCTCTTTTTTTATAATTATGAATATCTCTCTCATCTTAAGCTTCTTTAACTCTGTTTATGAATTCTTGGGTAAGATTGTCTGCTTTCATTTCGTTTTTAAAATTCTGAAAAGTGTCATTGTAAATAATTGACCCTTTGTTGATAATGGCCAAATCATCACAAAGTAAATCTACCTCGCTCATAATATGTGACGAGAAAATAACAGTTTTATTATTCTGTTTGGATTCTCTAATTAAATCTATAATACTATCTGCAGTAATTACATCTAAACCAGAGGTTGGTTCGTCAAAAATGAGGACTTCAGGGTCATGGATAAGTGTTCTTGCAATAGAAACTTTTTGTTTCATTCCGGTACTCATTTGTCCCAAACGTTTTTTTCTAAAATCATTAATACCTAGTTTTTCAAAAAGATATTCTTTGCGTTCGCTTAACTGTGTGGGGGGGATACGATACAATTTACCAAAAAAGTCTAAAGTCTCATCTGGGTTTAAACGTTCATAAAGTCCTGTAGAGCCTGTTAAGAAACCGATGCGTTTTTTTACTTCATCGTTTCCTCGAGAAATATCTATATTATCTACAATCGCCGTTCCGGTAGTGGGGTTAATGATTCCCGCAATCATCCTCAGGGTTGTTGTCTTGCCTG
This sequence comes from uncultured Maribacter sp., assembly GCA_938038975.1. Classification (GTDB taxonomy): domain Bacteria; phylum Bacteroidota; class Bacteroidia; order Flavobacteriales; family Flavobacteriaceae; genus Maribacter. The sequence continues at coordinate 18,654 of CALHVP010000070.1, forward strand.
CTCCATTAGGACCTAGTAAAGAGAAAATCCTTCCTGGCTTGCATTCAAAAGATATTTCATTAACAGCATTTACCGTTCTGGTTTCTTTTTTAAATCCCTTTTTGGATACCGAAGTAAAGGATTTAGTGAGGTTTTTTATTTGTATCATAAATAGTATATCTGTTGGTACGGTAAGTTAGTATTCAAATACTAAAATTGTTACAGATTAGTATTCTTTTTTTAAATCAGTTCAATATCATAATTTTACGATGATTTGGATATTAAATTGAAATATGCGGAAATGATTATAATCGAAGCTAAGCATATCGGATTTCTTTCTTGCGGTATTTCTAAAGCAGATTTTTTAAAAGAAGAAGCATCAAGATTAGAGCACGGGTTAAATTAAGAGCATGAATGGGGAAGGGTTCCAAACCCTAGATTTCTTTCCAATTAAACTACTATGCTGAAGTGAAACAAATTATAAATACCTTAATTTTAGATTACTATATATTTACAACTAATAGATTGAGTATTTGAATTAGATAGATAACTTTTACTACATTAATACATGTATTTGAGATAATTATTTTATTTGTTGTTACAGCCCCCGCCCAATGCCAATTGGCTTTTTAATTAAAAAATATAGCATTTATGGGTTCGATTACTACATATAAATTTACCCAATCTGCTAAAAATAAAGCCTTTCATAAACAATCCTTTCTTTTTTTTGCAGGTTTACTCAATGTGCTTTTACTTTTTGCCCAAGATGATTTACGAATAAAGTACTACACTTTAGAAGATGGTATTTCTCAGGTCACCATAAATGAGCTTTTAAAAGATAGTCTGGGTTTCGTTTGGGTCGGTACACAAGATGGCCTTAACAGGTTTGATGGAAAGGAGTTTAAGGCCTATAAATATAATGAATCGGATAGCTCTTCCATTTCTGGTAATCATATCACTAGTCTGTTGGAGGACGAATCTCGTAATATTTGGGTTGGTACTCTTGGCAATGGCCTAAATCTTTATGATTCCAAGTTTGATACCTTCAATGAAATACCCTTAGAAAACCCTAGTGTTCCAAACGAGACGATTTTGGATATGGTTTTGGATGATAAGGATAATGTTTGGGTCACTACACGCAACTCAGGGTTATACAAGATTTCGTCCGATGGTGGGCGATATAGTCAACAGGTTTTTTTAAAGAATAAATCGTTGAGCGGACTTCTATTCGATAGCAATAATAATCTGTGGGTAGGAGGATATAATGGTGCTATTTATAAGCTTGATCTCAATATAGATATTAAACCAAATTTTTCACCCATAATAAATGTAGAGGGCAATGTACAATGTTTCTTTAGCGCTAAGGAGAAATTATTTATTGGAACCGATATTGGAATGTTTTTGTACAACGCGAAAACAGGGCAGGTAAGAAAGGTAGACCTTGATAAAATAGGAGGCAGCCCCACGAGGCATGTTGTGGCCTTCCTGGAGGCAGATAACGATAAAGTTTGGATAGGTACAGGTTCAGGATTATTTCTATTTGATCTAGACCTACTTGAAGTAGTTCGCAAAATTCAGTATTCCCAAAGTAATATTGACGGACTGAGCAATAATACAGTTCAGTCCTTATTGAAAAATTCAGAGAATCAAATATTCGTAGGTACGGCGAATAATTTAAACCTATTGGATTTTAAGAGTCCCTATTTCAAAAACCTATCAAAGAATAAGAAAGGTGATCATGTATTGAATGACAACGTTATATTTTCAATTTTAAAAGATGACAAAGATTTATGGGTGGGCACCTCTGATGGAGGATTGAACTTAATTCGTGAAGGCGATATTTATTATTTCAAAGAAAACCAAAATGACCCGCATAGTATTTCTGGTAATGTGGTTCGAGAAATTTGCAAAGATGAGCTGAATCAGCGATTATGGATAGCCACCACTCGGGGACTTAGTATGATTAACTTGGAAACTTTTGATGCTGAAAACCCCAAGTTTAAGGTTTTTAGGCATAAAGTAGACGATACGAATACCATAAATAATGACTTCTTGAAAGGAATAGCACTCGATAAAGCTGGTAATGTTTGGGGAGCTGCCTTTGGTCACGGAATCTTTAGTTTGCAGTTGGACTCCGACGGTAATGAAAAGATAAATCGATTCAAGAATGAAAAAGATAATCCTAATTCCCTTATAGATAATTTTGCACAGTGTATATCAGTAGACCATAATGATAAAGTCTGGATTGGCTCTCAAGGTGGGTTGACTAAGTTGAGTTTTAAAGACAACCAGCAGCTTAACCCAACTTTTATAAATTACACAAAGAAGGAGGATACCGAAAATTCTTTATCGCATAACTCTGTCTATGACATTTTAGTTGATAATGAGAATAAAAAATGGATAGGCACACGGTATGGTTTGAATCTATTGCTCGAAAATGATACATTTAAATCGTGGACAGAACAGGAGCAATTTACAAGTGCTATAATCTACGGAATTCAAGATGATCTTGACGGAAACCTTTGGCTCGGTACAACCGCAGGTATAGTCCATTTTAATCCGAAAATAGATCGGTTCAAACAATATGGAGTGCAAGATGGTATTCAGAGTAATGAATTTGATATTCATGCCAGATTTCGCGACGGCCAAGGCCTTATTTATTTAGGAGGAATAGATGGCCTTACTTATTTTCATCCGAGGGATTTGACAGGTGTTGATACCCCTCAACCGCTCTTCTTTTCAGAATTCCGAATTAAAGATGAAACGATAAAGGCTCTAAACGAGCCAAACGGAGTTTTAGAGGAATCTTTGCTCAAGACAAGGGAGCTGAACTTTAATAACAATCAATTTCCATTCTACCTTCAGTTTTCTTCCATTGATTTCCGTCTGAATAAACAGATTGAATACGGGTATAAACTTTTGCCTAATAATCAAGAATGGAATATGCTAAAAGATCCTGAGATTCAGTTTTTGAACCTTCCATCGGGTAGCCATACTTTGTTGGTTAATGGTTTTTCAAGAGGAGTGGAGTGGGATCAAGAACCTTTGAAAATGAATTTGCAAATCTTGCCGCCGTGGTGGCTTACTTGGTGGGCTTCTGCACTTTATTTGATTTTGGCTTTGACTTTAGCATATTTTTTCTACCGTTTTCAGGTCTCTAGAAAATTAGCTTTTGCAGAAAGTAAGAGACTTAAAGAAATAAATCAATTAAAGAATAGTCTCTATACAAATATTACTCATGAGTTTAGAACTCCACTGACTGTAATTTTAGGAATGGCCGATACAATAAAAGATAATTTAGGTGCCACAGAATTACGTTTGGTAGATAAGCCGCTGGAGATGATTGAACGCAATGGCAAGAGCTTACTTCAATTGGTGAATGATATGTTAGATCTTGCCAAGTTGGAAAGCGGTAATATGGAGCTGCAATTGGTAAAAACTGATATTGTACCTTTTGTTAAATACATATGCGAAAGTTTTCAATCGTATGCCCAAGATTCAGAAGTTAACTTAGTAGTGTATTCTGAAATTGATGGTTTAATTATGGACTTGGATGAAAATAAGTTACAAGCAGTGATGTATAACCTCTTATCAAACGCCATTAAGTTTTCTAGTGAAAATGATAAAATCATTGTGCATCTAAACAGTAAAACAGATGATGGCGGAGAAAGCCTTTTAATAAAGGTCAAGGATACTGGTGTTGGTATTTCCAATGAAGCCCTTCCTCATATTTTCAATAGATTCTATCAAGCGGATGCGACTATTTCAAGAAATAGTGAAGGTACTGGGGTAGGTCTTTCACTTACCAAGAACTTCGTTGAATTGATGGGTGGTACTATTGTAGTCAAAAGTAAATTAGGAGAAGGAACTGAGTTTGAAATTTGCTTACCTGTTACACAGACAGCATCAGACTTAGATACAGTATATAAGAAAATTGAAACGCCAAGAAAGGAAATCAATAAAGGAGAAGAGGAATTTAATTCAATTGTTACAGAAGAAAATGATTTACCTATCGCATTAATAATAGAAGACAATGCCGATGTTGCTTACTTTTTAAAGAATTCGCTTGAGGGTCGATATGTAACACTTTATGCAGAAAATGGTGCTGTTGGTATCGAAAAAGCCTTTGGAAATATGCCAGATGTAATCATTTGTGATGTTATGATGCCTGTTAAGGATGGATATGAAGTATGCAAAACTTTAAAGTCTGATAAACGAACTGACCATATCCCTATCATTATGTTGACGGCAAGGGTAACCCAAAAAGACCGGCTCAGAGGTTTGTCTTATGGCGCAGATGCCTATCTCATAAAGCCTTTTGAGAAGGCAGAACTATTTACAAGGCTAGATCAACTTATTACCTTACGAAAGAAAATGATTGGAAAGTTTGAAGAGAATGGTTTAACTGATTTTCTTAGAACACGAACTAAAAACCCAGGAGCCCAATTTCTCCAAGAGGTTATTAAAACAATTCATCAAGAGTTGGCAAATCCTGACTTTGGTCCGAAGCAGTTGGCGTTTAAATTACATTTGAGCGAATCTCAAACCTATAGAAAATTAAAATCGATTACAAATACATCTACAGCGGTTTTCATTCGATCGGTACGTTTAAAAAAAGCAAAAGAAATGCTACACGATTCTGACAAGACTATTTCCGAAATTGCATATAGCGTTGGTTTTAATGATCCTTCATGGTTTAGCCGTGCTTTTAAAGAAGAATTCGGCTTTTCACCTAGTGCAATCAATAAGTAGTTGATATATAATTAGTTAAATAAAATTCCTACTCATTTTTTGCATAAATAGTCCTACTTAAATTCCTTTTTTCATAAATACTACCAGACTTTGTAGGTATAGTGAAAGCATCTTACGTCATCTTATTTTAGAATTGTATTGCGTCCAAGGAAATGGACGTATTGTCTAGAATAATAAAATTGAAGTGGATGAAATTTGCAAATAAAAAAAAGGCTCAAAGCGCTATTCAAATATTGGCTCGACTTCTCATATTACCTTTTAGCTGCCTTCTATTGATTTCTTTTTTTCTGCTATGTAATTGTTTGGGTAATACATCATCTCAAAAGGAAATTGAAAAACCCATTGATATGACTTATAGCATGGGCTATAATATTGCTCAATTGGAAGATTCAGAAGAAAATGAATTGATTAGATACGGATATGAGCTGTTCCAAAATACATCAAAGTACATAGGCCCTGGAAATGATAAAAAAAACAATGTATATGCAGGAAATAATTTGTCATGTAATAATTGTCATCTCTGGTCTGGTACTAAGGCTTACGCTGCACCTCTAGTAGGGATCATCAAAAGATTCCCGCAATTTAGGGGAAGAGAAAACAAAATTGGTACTATTGAAGAGCGGGTCAATGGTTGTATGGAGCGCAGCATGAATGGAAAAATCATTCCTCCAGATGGTAAGGAGATGAGTGGCTTATTGGCTTACATGAGCTGGCTTAGTAGAGATATCCCAGAAGGAGGAAAGGTTTTTGGCCAAGGATTTGTAAAAATCAATATTCCTGATAGAGCGGTCAATCTAGATAAGGGTAAAACGGTTTTTGAAGCAAGGTGTATAGTATGCCATGGTGAAGAGGGCAAAGGAGTCCTATCAAATGATGGATATAGTTATGAATACCCTCCTTTATGGGGTGAAGACTCCTATAATGACGGTGCCGGGATGACTCGGGTAATTACATCTGCAAGATTCATAAAAGGTAATATGCCATATGGCGCTACATATGAAAATCCAATATTAACTGATGAAGAGGCTTATGATGTTGCCGGTTTTATAAATAGTCAAAAGCGACCAACAAAAAGAAATCGAGAAAGGGACTTTCCTGATCTCAAAAAGAAACCGGTCTCAACCCCATATCCGCCATTTGCCGATACTTTTTCAATACGACAACACCAATTTGGACCTTTTTTGCCAATTATGGAATATTATAAAAGTGAATACAATATTGTTAAATCTAAATAGAGTTAAGGATAAAAAAATGTTTTGCTAGCATCATTAGCATAGGAGCCGACAACCATTGAGTTGGCGATACAAACCGGGATGTTTGATTACACAAGCGAAGTATAAAATAATCACTAAATAAATATAAAGAGATGGAAACAAAAAGTAACAATTCAAGGAGAAGTTTTATGGGTGCAGTGATGCTAGGTGCTACTGCCAGTTCACTTTCATTATTTGCCAATCCCATGTACGCGGGTATAACTGAATTTGATGATAAAAAGATGGGTGAAGCAGATGAGTGGTTTAAGAAAGTTAAAGGGAGGCATCGTATTGTTTATGATGGATCTACTCCGCATGATGGTTTTCCTATAATTTGGAACTGGGCCTTTTATCTCAGCAACAACGAAACAGGGTCACCAGATGATGATATAACAGCAATGACTGTCTTGCGTCATAATGCCATCCCATTTGCTTTTAAATCAAGCTTATGGAAAAAATATAATCTGGGCGAGGTGTTTGAAGTAGTCGATAACTCCACAAAAGCTCCATCAACACGGAATCCTTATTATGAACCAAGGGAGGGAGATTTTCCAATGCCGGTAATACAGGGAATAAAAGATATGCAAGAAAGAGGTGCCTTATTCTGTGTTTGTAATTTGGCTATTGGAGTTTACAGCGGTGTTGTAGCTCAAAAGATGGGTATGGACCCTAAAGAAACTTATCAAGATTGGGTTGATGCCATTCACCCTGGAATACAATTGGTGCCATCAGGCGTTTGGGCTTTAGGACGAGCACAAGAAAATGGCTGTGGATACATTTTTGCCGGTAATTAATAACTTATCAAATCATCTAAAAATTCAAAATAATGAAAACGTATATCTCAATAATAGTATCTATTTTTTTTATGTCGGTAGCGCAAGCTCAAGAAAAACCTATAAAAGTTGTTTTTGATGTTACAAGTGGAAACGTTGAAGTTCACAAATCTGCGGCTCGCCATTTGCGGTTGATGTCTGACAGTTATCCTGATTCCGAATTTGAAATGGTCATCTATAGTAGTGCTTATAAAATGGTAGACAAAAACTCTTCTGCTGCAGGCGAGACACTCCGGGAAATTGTGAAGAAAAAAAATGTCTCCATAGTCGTGTGTCAAAACACCATGAAAAGGAATAAAAAGACTAAGGATGATTTAATTCCTGGTGTTACCACGGTTCCGGATGGTATTTATGAAATTGTAGCTAAACAACAACAAGGTTGGGGCTATATAAAAGAAGGTAAATAGCAACCTTTGTTTTGGAGACGCCAGAATTCTTTCAGATTTTAGGATACTTCGGTGCTTTGGCTATAGGTTTGGTTTTAGGACTATTAGGAAGCGGAGGTTCGCTAATGGCAATACCCATATTCACATACTTATTCCATATTAATCCTATTACCACAACGGCTTATTCGTTATTTGTGGTAGGTACATCTGCCTCAGTAGGAGCTGTTCGTAATTTCAAAAGAGGGTTTGTAGACTTGAGAATTGTCATAATTTTTGCCGTTCCCTGTTTTGTTTCAGTGTATTTGGTCCGTAAGTTTTTTATGAAGCTGATTCCAGTGGAATTGATTGAAATAGGAAGCTATATAGTAACAAAGGATATGGCTATCATGGTGCTTTTGGCCTTCTTGATGTCACTTGCGGCCCTTTCAATGTTAGGAAAAAATCAGGTTCAACATAAAAATCAAAAATCGAAATATAGCACTAATGTGATACTGGTTTTGGCAGGAGCAGTAATAGGGGTGTTAACCGGGGTTGTTGGAATAGGAGGAGGATTTTTGATAATTCCCGCTTTAGTAATCTATGTTGGTTTGCCAATAAAAAAAGCCGTGACAACATCTTTGCTCATAATTGCTTTTAAATCATTAGTAGGATTTCTGGGCGATATGGATAATATTGAAATCAATTGGTCTTTTCTGCTTGGGTTTACCATGATTGCGGTCTTTGGAATTGTACTTGGGAGCTATCTCTCTTATTTTATAAAGGGAGAAAGGCTGAAAAAGTGTTTTGCTTTGTTTTTACTGGTAATGGCTTTGGGTATTTTCCTGAAAGAACTTTTTGTGTCAGAATAATAAGGGTACAACAATCATTTAGATATATCTAAACAATTTAAAATTTAAAATTATGAAAACTTATGTAATTGAACGTGAAATCCCCGAAGCGGGAAAACTTACTCAGGATCAACTGAAAGGAATTTCCCAAAAATCAAATGAGGTTTTGTCACAAATTGGCACTAGTATCGAATGGCTACATAGCTATGTTACTGATAATAAAGTATACTGTGTTTATAAAGCAGAAAGTAAGGAAAGGATAAAAGAGCATGCGAAAAAGTCTGGTTTTCCAGCTAATAATATTAGTGAACTTTCAGAAATTATAAACCCTAGTACTGCGGATTGAAATGGAATAGTTTTCTAAGATGTAGTCTAGGACACGAGTAAGTTGTAAATTGTGGCGTCACTAAAAAATGCCTTATAATTACTAATAAAATAAAATACTCGAACCTTATAAAAACCGAAGCCAAACGCCTCGGTTTTTTGTCATGCGGTATTTCTAAAGCAGATTTTTTAGAAGAAGAAGCACCAAGATTAGAGCGCTGGTTAAATAAGAACATGAATGGGGAAATGGGGTACATGGCCAATCATTTTGATAAGCGGCTTGATCCTAGGTTATTAGTGGAGGGTTCAAAATCTGTCATATCTGTATTGCTAAATTATTATCCTAAAGAAACCCAGATAGCGGATACGTTTAAAATTTCTAAATATGCCTACGGTCAGGACTATCATCACGTTATTAAGACTAAATTACGTAAGCTCCAAGAGTATATTACAGATGAAATAGGGGAGGTGAATGGTCGTGCATTTGTAGATTCTGCACCCGTTTTAGATAAGGCTTGGGCTGCTAAAAGTGGTTTAGGCTGGATAGGTAAGCATAGCAATCTTCTAACTCAAAAGGCTGGGTCTTTTTATTTCATAGCAGAATTAATTGTAGATATAGAACTCGAGTACGATACACCTGTAACTGATCATTGTGGTACATGTACAGCATGTATAGATGCGTGTCCTACAGAAGCTATTGTAGATCCTTATGTTGTAGATGGGAGTAAATGTATATCGTATGTTACTATAGAATTAAAAAATGAAATTCCAAATGAGTTTCATGGTCAGTTTGATGACTGGGCATTTGGTTGTGATATTTGTCAAGATGTATGTCCGTGGAATAAGTTTTCGAAACCACATAGCGAGCCATTATTTAATCCACATCCAGAGTTGCTTTCCATGTCTAAAAAAGATTGGGAGGATATTACAGAGGAAGTATTTATGAAAGTGTTTCAGAAATCAGCTGTAAAGCGCACAAAATTTTCTGGTTTACAACGAAATATTAAATTCTTAAAGTGATTTCTGTCTAACTCCAACGTTTGCGTTACTTAAATAATCCTCTTTTTATTCAGGTCTTTGCTAACCATGCTTTAAAAATACTATCTTGGATGCTGTTCTAAATTGAGAAATAGGCAGTTTTATTGTCTAAATTTTAGGATTTCCATAGAAATTAGTGATTTAAATGAGATTTTTAAGATGAAAATAACGAAACCTAGTTTAAGTTTTTGGCAGATTTTTAATATGAATGTTGGGTTTCTTGGCATCCAATATAGTTTTGGGTTACAACAGACCGCAATCAATCCTATATTTTTATTTTTAGGAGCTACTGAGGAAATGTTGCCTATTTTAAATATTGCAGGACCAGTAACAGGTTTAATAGTACAACCTATCATTGGAGCTATGTCAGATAGGACTTGGTCTCCAAAATGGGGACGACGTAAGCCTTACTTTCTAATCGGTGCGATTATAGGTAGTTTGTGTTTGTTTGCTTTTCCTCATAGTCCTGTATTGTGGTTTGCGGTTGGATTACTTTGGATTTTGGATGTTGGTAACAACATGGCTATGGAGCCTTACCGTGCCTTTGTAGGGGATAAATTACCTGAGAAACAACTAAGTGTTGGGTTTCAAATGCAAAGTTTATTTGTGGGTGCTGGAATCTTATTAGCTATGGGTTCTATTGTCTTGTTTCAGTATCTGTTTGGTTCTGAATCCGTTGAAGTGGCAGGAACCATACCAACCTGGCTATATTATTCTTTTTATATTGGTGGTATACTTTCGGTTGCTACTATATTATGGTCTGTTATCAAAACACCCGAAATTCCTCCTTCTGAGGACGAGCTTGCAGAAATTAACCATGACAAAGCACAACCATTTGGAGTACGTGTAGCAAAACCGTTTTTAGAAATTTCTAAAGCCATAAAAGAAATGCCTTCTTTTATGTGGAAAATAGGAGCTGTTTATTTATTTCAATGGTATGCTCTCTTTATCTATTGGCAATACATAACCCCATTATTTATGCTTACGATGGATTATGGTATTTCTGAAGCAGCATCACAATCTGCTCAAATGAGTTTAACTTACAATATTGT
>CALHVP010000071.1 GCA_938038975.1 uncultured Maribacter sp.
CTAACAATTGTATATAGAACATATGTTATATATATCTTTTATATCTGCAATTTAGTAATAATCGTATCATGTCTGGTGTTCATTGATTATAGCAGTATAGTATAGGAATAATATACCTTTACAAACGTTTATAATCGTATAAAAAAATATTCATAGTTTTTAGTACATTCTATCTTAGTAGGGTCTTAAATAGTGCCAAAACTAAAAAGAGTCCAGTCTTTTGGACTGGACTCTTTTACGAGAACACTATATGAAAATGAAAAAATTTTGTAGCTAATTACACTGTAAATATATAACCAACTTTCAGTAACATATAGTTATTGTTGTCAATACCGTTGTTTTTGTGGTGTACCTATTAATTTGTGTTATTTACGCTATGTAAAGGACTAGATATATCTTAATCCGTAAGATTTGTGCTATTCTACGGTGAAAAAGTAGGCTCGTTTAGATGCACCCACATTAAGTAATGTAGAAGTAATGCCGCATTTAGTTAAGCCAAGTTGGTTCGTATCCCCATCAATAGGATATTTTTCTAAAATTTCTAGATTTAAATTGCCGTTTGTAAGACTTGCACCTAGAACCCAATTTAGGGCAAAATCACCTGTATTTTTTGGAACTAGACCTATTTCATATCTATAGCTCATTCCGTTTGCTGTTCGCGGCCCATTGGCAATTATATCTGCTTCTGGGCAAGCACCTAAAAAGTCAATAGAACCTGAACGGCTAATCAATTCAAAATCATTTACAGCATCTGTTGAATTACTAGTTCTATTCTCAGGTTGTAAGCGCAGCACACTTATCACCTCGCTTAAGTATTCATTTGTATTTGGAATAGAATCTTGTGTGTCTTCATTATATACCATCGTGGAGGCTACACCGGTAATCCATAGGGTGTCATTTGTAGAAAATACAGCACCTTCAGAAATTGTTACTTTAGTTTTTGGATTGGTTAAAAGTGGACCATCATCTATTTTTTCACATAGAGCGGCCATTAACAAAGGGGAACAAGAACAAACTAATAGTAATTTTCTAATTTTCGATTTCATATGATGTGTTTTAATCCCTCATTGAGGGTTTAGTTCTCCGAGGCTTGCCTCGAAAGATATTATGTAATTTTAGACGTATACCTCGTACCCTTGAGTTGAGGTTGTTGATTTTAGAACAACTCATAACCGCTTTAACCCTACTTCTTTAATACGATTTTATAATTTTTAGTTAGGTCCGCACGATGTCTAGGAGCTTATAAAACTAGAAAATAGCAGTCCTTATATGCCATCAACAAACTTAGTAAAGACTTTTTTATGTAAATCTAAATTCATGTTTGGAGAAAGTGCTACCCTTGCTATATAATCTTTGTCACCTTCTTTAGTTGTTCCTTGGGTAGAGGTTGCAGGAATGGTCCAGTAACACCCTTTTAGTTGACCATAGCTTACGCAGTGCTTGCTTTCATCAGGAATTTCGGTAATCATAAGATGAATTAGTTTATGGTTCATCGCTCTTTTATAAGCTTCTTTTTCCTCTGGGGTATTTCCTTTTGTAGGAAGGTCTAATGAAAAGACAGATGGCGTAAACCCTTCGTTGGCTAATGCTAAGGAAACAAAATTAATCTTAGCTTCTGGTAGTGTATGCTGTATGAAATCTACAAATGCTCTAGTATTCAAATAGGCGTCTTGTATACGTTTATTCATGGACGGCAATTGCTTAGCTAGTATGGCATATTGTAATTCTGTGGCTTCGTTGTCACAGAGCTTAAGATGCAATCCTATCTTATTCATTAACTCATCTGTTTTTTTATTTCCTACCACGTAACCTGCAGTGCATTGTCCGCCGCTAGGAAATTTAGAACCGCTAGCATATGAAATGCTGCGAACGGTGGAGAGCATTTTATCTGCTCCCAAAAAGAGTACGTTAGGGCAGAACGTCTGGTCTAGAATAAAAACAGGGTCTACAGCAATTTTACCGGTATTGGTTGTACGCACTTTGCTTAAAACAGCCTTTAGCTGTAAAAGGTCTGGAACTTCTACCCTTGGGTTTGTAGGGATTTCTGCTATTATAAAAGGAATTGCGTCTTCTTTAGCAATAGTATCTAAAACAGTATCTATACTGTTTACCATATCGTTAGCACCGTCTACTGGCAAATCTACTACCTCAATACTATCTGAACAGGCTGCAACTCGCCTTGCTTGGTCATTTGTACCGCCATAACAATTGGGTGGAACAATGAATTTAATTGCTTTTCCTTTATGATTCTCTAGTGCATAATGAACAAGGCCCATCATAATTGCATACTGTATAGACAGTCCGCTAGAACCAACAAGTGGTGTTGCAATTGTGCCCGTAATCTCTTTAATTGATTTTAAAACTGCTGTTTTGTCTTCAGCTACAGCGTTATCACTTAGAGGTATTAGAGCTGCTTCAGTAAGTGCTTTTAAAGTAATAAGGCAATTAGCTGGGGTCATTGCAATAGTCTCTCGTCTTCTTACATGCTGTATTTCCGAGATATACTGTTCACTTTGTTTATCTGTAACTAAGAGAACACTGCCTAGTTGAGCTTTACGAGAAAGATAAAAATTAATGTTTGGGTTGCTTGTAGTATCGGTTAAAGAGTGCTCTGGCGCTATAAAAATAGTGCTGCCGTTAAACTCAGAAACATCGCTAGGGTTCTTTACTTTTTTTACTTCAAAATTATAACCATAAACACTGGAAATGATTTCAGCATCAAAACCATTGGGTAGTGTATCTGTATACACGATTTGTGTTTTTTTATGTGCGAATAGATTTTTTCTAAGAATAGCTAGAACAGGCGTAGTCTGGGATGAAAAACTGATTACATTTTCTGCTTTGATGTTATGTATCTTGGCAATGGTCCATTCTAGAATACAAGATAATGGGTGTCCTAAACGAATGTAATCGTAGGCAGTTGGTAATCCTGTTAGTGCCGTTAGTTCTGAATTATCTTTATTAAATAACGCAGTAAACTCCTCTAGGAATTGAGTTTTTGCTAATTCTTCGTTGTAAATATCTAGTCTATGTGTTGTTAGCTGTAACCAACCTGCTGGCATGTTTGCTAATACTTTTTTAATATAATTAAGCGTTTTGTTGTTTTTCATAAGTAGTGCCTCTTAATAGGCCAGTGATATATAGTGCTGCTATTTTTGTTGAAAAGAGCTGTAATTTGTTTTTGATGTATGTAGACTACAGTTTTAATTGTAAAGCTGTTCTAGAAACACATTACCTTTAATTTAAAATAACATTTAAATATTCTTTTTAACGCGATAAAAATACGGAAACCTAGCGATTAATCCTTGCGCTTGTTTTGTAGTGTAAAGAGATTAATTTTTTCTAATCTACCTTTTAATTCGCATTCTCCAATAGGAGTAACCTCATACGCCAAGTTACTTTCTAAAAGGCTAAGCAGTTCTTGTGAGATTAAAATATCTGTTTTATAAGTACTACAGGTAGATTGTATTCTTGCTGTGGTGTTTAAAACATCTCCTGTAAAAAAGACCTCCTTTTTTAAGACTCCAATTTCTCCTGTTGTTACTTTACCATAATGAAAACCAGCTTTGTATTTTGGAACTAATCCAAATCTTTTTACATATGATTCGGATGCTGTTACAAAGGTTTCTTTGATGATAAAGAAACAACGAATACAATTATTGTTTTTTAGTCCTTTCTTTAAACCCCATGAGACAATTATTTCATCACCAGCATATTGGTACACTTCTCCTCCTGTTTGAATAATTGCTTCGGTAAGATCTGCATAGTATTTTCTAAGTAGGAGAAAATACTCTTTATGTCCAAGTTTTTCTGCTATGCTAGTGGAAGAATTCATATCTAAAAACATAAATATTCTTTCTTCTTCTATAGGATTATGGTATTTGCCTATAAAGAAATTGTTGAAAACGCCTCCTCCTAAATAGTCGGAAACTTCTGCAATAAAAAGGATTAAAATGGTATTGGTGCCAGCGAAAATCATGATACTCCAAAAAGAGAAATTACCTACAAATTGTAGTATAGATTGTATTGCGTCTGGATGAAATACAGAAACGTTTAACCTTGAGCTACTTACTATGGAATATGAAATTAAAAGGAGCAGGACAATGAGAGTTAAGTATAGTGCAGATTTGAAAACAATCTTTTGCCAAAAATTTCTTGTATCAAAATAGCTGTTAACAATTTTGGTTTCAATACTACCAATTAGTAACCCTATAACTAAAGAGCTTAAGACAGCAGATACCATTGCAGTTTCAAATTGATACAGATTGGTGGTGGAAGGGTATGTTTTAGAATCTCCTAGAATACCGTATTCTATTAAGCTATAAAGAATACCACCAAGAGTCCATAGGATGGTAAATTGAATTATTTTAGTAAGGTCTCTTTTTTGATTGGGTTTCATTGTATTTAAAAATAATGAGCAAACGAAAAGCACTTTGTAAAAATACTAGTTATTAATTCACGTTGCGATATTCCGATGGACTCATGCCTGTTTTTAGCTTGAATAATTTGCTAAAATGTTGGGTATACTCAAAGCCTAAGTCATACGCAACCGAGCCAACCGTATCATTGGAACTAAGTAAGAGGTTCTTGGCTTTTTCTATAATAAACCCATGAATATGATCCTTGGCACTTCTACCTGTTTCTAGCTTTAATAAATCACTTAAATAACTACCAGACATGTTTAAAGCTTCCCCGCATTTACCAACCGTAGGAAGTTTGTTGTGTTTTAAATCATTAGATGAAAAGTGTAGTTCAAGTAACTCTTCAAAACGGTCTATTAAGTCTTTATTTAGATTGGTGCGAGTGTAAAATTGACGGTCATAGTAACGATTACAGTATTTTAATATGGATTCTAGATTTACCAGTATTAATTCCTGCGAATGCTTATCTATATTTTGTAGTAACTCTGTTTCAATTCTATGCACCAAATCAGATAGCATTAGTTTCTCCTTATCAGATACATGTAGGGCTTCGTTGAGGTCGTAATCAAAAAAGGAATATCCCTTTATTGTCTTACTTAATGCGGTTTTCCGAATTAAATCTGGATGAAAAAAAATACTCCAGCCATTTATATCTGTTCCTGAAGTATCCTCATCAAATCTAGCCACTTGATTAGGAGCCATAAAAACTAATGTTCCCTCCTCATAGTCATAGGAATTCCGACCATATTTAAAAGTGCCTTTCACATTCCCTTTCATACTTAGCAAGTATAAGTCACTAGTGATTTTGAGATTGTTTATATCAAAATTAATCTTTGGCCAATCTTTAATTACAGTAATAAGCGGATGTAGTGGCTTTTCTAGACCAAATAGTTGATGTAGTTCTGTAATA
>CALHVP010000072.1 GCA_938038975.1 uncultured Maribacter sp.
CATCCGGTATTATTAAACCGTGCTCCTACATTGCACAGATTAGGTATACAAGCATTCCAACCTAAGTTGATTGAAGGTAAAGCGATTCGTTTACATCCTTTAGTTTGTACAGCATTTAATGCAGATTTTGATGGTGATCAAATGGCTGTTCACCTTCCATTAGGACCGGAAGCAATCTTAGAAGCACAACTTTTAATGTTGGCATCGCATAATATATTGAACCCAGCAAATGGTTCTCCTATTACTGTACCATCTCAGGATATGGTTTTAGGTTTATATTATATGACTAAAGAAAGAAAATCTACTCCTGAAGTTCCAATAAAGGGTGAAGGTTTGACATTCTATTCTTATGAAGAAGTTGAAATTGCTTTCAATGAAGGCATGGTTAACTTAAATGCAGGTATAAAAGTTAGAGCGAAGGATTTTAATGAAGAAGGAGAATTAGTTAACAAAATTATACCAACTACGGTAGGTAGAGTATTGTTTAACATGGAGGTTCCAGAAGCAGCTGGTTATATAAACGATGTATTGAACAAGAAATCCTTGAGAGATATTATTGGCGGTATATTAGCGGTTACTGATGTGCCAACAACTGCAGATTTCTTAGATAAGATTAAAACGATGGGTTATGATTTCGCCTTTAAAGGTGGTCTTTCCTTTAGTTTAGGAGATATTATTATTCCAAAAGAGAAACCAGAAATGATTGCTGATGCAAACGGTCAGGTTGATGGTATTATGGCCAATTATAATATGGGTCTTATTACCAACAACGAGCGTTATAACCAAGTGATTGATGTTTGGACTTCAACTAATGCATTGCTAACAGAGTTGGCGATGAAGCGTATTAGAGAAGATCAACAAGGTTTCAACTCGGTATATATGATGCTTGATTCTGGTGCAAGGGGTTCTAAAGAGCAGATTCGCCAGTTGACAGGTATGCGTGGATTAATGGCGAAACCGAAGAAATCAACTGCAGGTGGTGGTGAAATTATTGAAAACCCTATTCTTTCTAACTTTAAGGAAGGGTTATCAATCTTGGAATACTTTATCTCTACTCACGGTGCTCGTAAGGGTCTTGCAGATACAGCCTTGAAAACGGCAGATGCAGGATACTTAACAAGAAGATTGGTAGATGTTTCTCAAGATGTTATTATTAACATTGAAGATTGTGAAACATTAAGAGGAGTTGAAGTATCAGCTTTGAAAAAGAATGAAGAGATTGTTGAGACCTTAGGTGAGCGTATACTTGGTCGAGTTTCTTTAAACGACGTTTATGATCCATTAAGCCAAGAGTTATTGTTGAGCGCGGGTCAAGAGATTTTGGAGACTGATGTTAAGAAAGTTGAAGCGTCTCCAATTGAAAGAATGGAAGTACGTTCAGCATTAACTTGTGAAGCCGAAAAAGGAATCTGTGCTAAATGTTATGGAAGAAATCTTTCTACCAATAAAATGGTCCAAAGAGGAGAAGCAGTTGGTGTAGTTGCAGCGCAATCTATTGGAGAGCCTGGAACACAGTTAACCTTGCGTACATTCCACGTAGGTGGTATTGCAGGTAACATTTCAGAGGATAATAAATTAGAGGTTAAGTTTCCAGGTGTTGCGGAAATAGAAGATATGAGAACGGTTAATAGTGTGGATTCTGAAGGGAACCCAACTGATGTCGTTATCTCAAGAACATCAGAGATTAAAGTTGTAGATGCTAAGACAGGGATTGTATTAAGTACTAATAACATTCCTTATGGCTCACAATTATTTATTAAAGATGGAGAAAAAGTGGCTAAAGGTGATGTCATATGTTCATGGGATCCATACAACGGTGTAATTGTTTCTGAATTCCCAGGTAAGATTGCCTACGAGAATATAGAGCAAGGTGTTACATACCAAGTAGAAATTGATGAGCAGACTGGCTTTCAGGAAAAAGTAATTTCTGAATCTAGAAATAAGAAGTTAATACCAACACTTCTTATTCAAGACGCAAAAGGTGAAACGTTACGTTCGTATAACTTACCTGTAGGTTCACACTTAATGGTGGATGATGGTGATAAGATCAAAGAAGGTAAAAT
The DNA here is from genome assembly GCA_938038975.1 of uncultured Maribacter sp. Classification (GTDB taxonomy): domain Bacteria; phylum Bacteroidota; class Bacteroidia; order Flavobacteriales; family Flavobacteriaceae; genus Maribacter. The sequence continues at coordinate 2,064 of CALHVP010000072.1, forward strand.
TCTGGTAAAAATTCCACGTAAATCTGCAAAATCAGGTGATATTACAGGGGGTCTTCCTAGAGTAACTGAATTGTTCGAAGCGCGTAACCCGTCAAACCCGGCAGTAGTTTCCGAAATAGATGGTGTTGTTTCTTTTGGTAAAATAAAAAGAGGTAACCGAGAAATTATTATCGAGTCTAAATTAGGTGAGGTAAAGAAATACTTGGTTAAGCTTTCAAATCAGATTCTTGTACAAGAAAACGATTATGTAAGAGCAGGAATGCCTTTATCTGATGGATCAATAACTCCAGAAGATATACTTAAAATTAAAGGCCCATCAGCTGTACAACAATACTTAGTGAACGAAGTTCAGGAAGTGTACCGTTTACAAGGTGTAAAAATTAATGATAAACACTTTGAGGTAGTTGTAAGACAAATGATGCGTAAAGTAAGAATTGTAGATCCAGGAGATACTATCTTCTTGGAAAATCAACTAATACATAAGGCTGATTTTATTACAGAGAACGATGATATTTTTGGTAAAAAGGTAGTTATGGAAGCTGGTGATTCTGAAAATTTGAAAGCAGGTCAAATAGTGACTGTCAGAGAGCTAAGAGATGAGAATTCTCTACTTAAGAGAAATGACAAAGCTTTGGTAGAAGGAAGAGATGCGGTTGCTGCCACGGCTACTCCTATTTTACAGGGTATTACTAGAGCATCGCTTCAAACGAAATCGTTTATTTCTGCTGCTTCTTTCCAAGAGACAACTAAGGTGTTAAACGAAGCCGCAGTTAGCGGTAAAGTTGATACTTTGGAAGGACTTAAGGAAAATGTAATTGTAGGTCATAGAATACCAGCTGGTACTGGTATGAGGGATTACGAAAGTATTATCGTAGGTTCCAAAGAGGAATATGATGAAATAATGGCTAGAAAAGAAGCCTTGAGATTTTAAAAATCAAAGCCCTCAACATTTAGTTGGGGGCTTTTTTAATTTATAACTAGAACTTATTTTAAGATGAGTGATAATAAAAAACCAAATCAAAAACAGATTAACATAGAGTTAGACGAAAAGACAGCTGAAGGTATATATTCCAACTTAGCTATTATTAATCATTCTGTGTCAGAGTTTGTAGTTGATTTTATTAGTATGATGCCAGGAGCACCAAAGGCTAAAGTGAAAAGCAGAATTGTATTAACGCCACAACATGCCAAGAAATTTTTAAAGGCATTAAATGATAATGTGCAGCGTTTTGAGAAAGCTCATGGTACAATTAAAGATTATGAACAAACTCCAGTTCCAATTAATTTTGGACCTATTGGGGAAGCATAAAAAAAGCCCAGCTAATTTAGCTGGGCTTTTTTTATTCAAATTCTGAAACAAAATGTAATTTAACTAAAGGATACTTAGATTGTGTCATTTGAAGAGAAAATTGAGAATCTGCAAGAAATACCAATTGTCCTCTTTTGTCTTTTGCCATAAACTTTTGTTTAACTCGTACAAAATCTTTGAATTCATCTGTTTTCCTATTTTCTAAACCAACCCAACAGGCTTTGTAAACAGGAAAATTTTCATAACTACATTTAGCTCCGTATTCATGTTCTAATCGATACTGGATAACTTCAAATTGTAGCGCACCAACCGTTCCTATAACTTTACGCCCGTTCATCTCTAAAGTGAATAATTGGGCAACACCTTCATCCATTAGCTGGTCCACACCTTTATTAAGCTGTTTAGACTTCATTGGATCTGCGTTGTTAATATATCTAAAATGTTCAGGTGAGAAACTAGGAATTCCTTTATAGTGTAATGACTCACCTTCAGTTAAAGTATCTCCTATTTTAAAATTCCCTGTATCATGTAGTCCTACAATATCACCAGGATATGAAATATCTACTATTTCTTTTTTTTCTGCAAAAAACGCATTCGGGCTTGAAAATTTTAAATTTTTATTCTGTCTTACATGCAGATAAGGTTTGTTTCTTTCAAAAGTACCAGAAACAACTTTTACGAAAGCTAGTCTATCTCTATGCTTTGGATCCATATTCGCATGAATTTTAAATACGAAACCGGTTAGTGCTTTTTCATTCGCATTAACAAGGCGTTCTTCAGCCATTTTTGGTTTAGGAGGAGGTGCTATTTGAATAAAACAATCCAAAAGCTCACGTACTCCGAAATTATTAAGAGCGGAGCCAAAAAATACAGGTTGCTGTTGTCCTTTTAAATAAAGGTCCTTATCAAAATCGGGATATACACCTGTTATAAGTTCAAGATTTTCTCTAAGCTCTTCGGCAGCTTTGGAGCCTATTGTTTTTTCTAGTTCTGGATTGTTGGGATTTTCAAAAGCAATTGTTTCTTCTATATTTTTTCTACTGTCCCCACTAAATAGATTTATGTTCTTTTCATAAATATTATAAATTCCTTTAAAGTCGTAACCCATACCAATAGGAAAGCTTAAGGGCGTAACAGTAAGGCCTAATTTTTGTTCTAATTCATCTAATAAATCAAATGCATCTTTACCTTCTCTATCCATTTTATTGATAAAGACAAGCATAGGGATATTTCGCATTCTACAAACCTCTACTAATTTAACAGTTTGCTCTTCTACTCCTTTCGCTACATCTATTACTACAATGACACTATCAACAGCTGTTAAAGTTCTAAAGGTGTCTTCCGCAAAGTCTTTATGACCAGGAGTGTCAAGGATATTTATTTTTTTGTCCCTATATATGAAGGCTAGTACGGAGGTTGCAACAGATATTCCACGCTGCCGCTCTATTTCCATAAAATCACTGGTAGCTGTTTTCTTAATTTTATTGTTTTTCACAGCACCGGCCTCTTGAATTGCGCCACCGAAAAGGAGTAGTTTCTCAGTTAAGGTTGTTTTTCCCGCATCAGGGTGGGAAATAATCCCAAAAGTTCGTCTTCTTGCTATTTCCTCCTTAAAGCTCATTCAGTTCAATATTTGGTTCAAAAATACATCAAATTTAGGGTTTAACTTTAGTATTGATTTATAATTAGATGTATCTAAAAATTGTATTTATGTGACCATAATTATATTTTAGTGTCAAACTACTTAATAAATGCTTTTGACCTATAACAATTATTGTAAAATGCTTTTTATAGAGAATTATTAACAAGTTATCCGAAAAGTCGAATAGCTACTAATATTACAGTTATCTTGCTTTGTATTTTAATTAGGAAGTCCCATATCCTACCTTAGTATAATCCTACATGCCATGGTGATGAGTTTAAATTTAGACTATCGTTATGGA